>NZ_CBABQS010000065.1:0-27901 GCF_964672035.1 Arcicella sp. | reverse complement strand
TTTTCAAAAGCCATTTTCTGTGATTCATCAAAACCCAATCGTGTTGGAATTTCATGAGGCGGTATCGGTTCATTAGGTGGATGTCCAGTTTTATTGCCAAAACCAATCCACCCCAAAACCCCAATATTGAGGACGACCAACCCGAATATGGCCAACCATAAAGATTTTATTTTCTTAGACTCTTCCATTTTCTCTAAAATTTATTCAGCTTGGTACAAACTGTAACTATCTTCCTGCAAAGGATGATTTTGGTGATTTTTGAAATTAGAAATGGCAAAAACATTAATGATAATCAATGCCATAATCACCGAATAAGCATAAATTGGCTTTAATTGAAACCCCAAAACTGTTTTAGGTTGCAAAAACTCCTTTTCCATTCTTGTGTGCAGACGAGCATAGAAAAAAGGCTTCGGTTCTGCGGAATTAATTCTCTCAAAAGCATTCAGAGCTTGCTCAATTTTTGATTCAATATTTAATGGATTTTCCATAAAATTACTTGTTTTGATTTCTGTAAAAATTGCCCAAAGACTTTCTTAAATTGGTTTTTGCTCGAAATAAAAGTGATTCCACCGATGATAAAGATATTTGCATAACCTCCGTGATTTCTTGATAACTCAACCCTTCAATATTACTCAATGTATAGGCAACTTTTTGATTATCAGGTAATTGGTTAATTGCTTTGAATAAAGCCTTTGAATTTTCTTGTTGTTCAAGCACAATTCCTGGGTGAATAAAGTCCACTAATTCGTGCAGAATTTCATTATTTTCTCCGAATAAAGAGGTGAAAAAAGCAAATCTTTTAGCCGTTTTCCGTTTACGAATTTGCTCTAACGCTTTTGTGGTAGCAATTCTATACAGCCACGTCGAAATTTTTGATTCTCCTCTAAATTTTCCCACCGATTGATAAACTTCCATAAATACTTCTTGCGATACATCTTCTGCTTCCTCAAAATCTTGAATGATCGCCAATACTGTATTGAAAACCCGCTTTTGATGGGTTTCGACTAAAGTTTTAAAGGCTGATTCGTCACCAGACTGTAATTTAATTAGCAGTTCATGTTCGGTCATTCAAGAGGAAAAAATTGCGAATTCTAATACTTAGAAGTAAAGTAAAAATAAAACTTGCGGTATTTTGAAGAAATTTGAAAAAATAAAAGCCTCACCAGAATTTTGGCAAGGCTAATGCTGATGAATCAGATTATTGATGAATAGATTTGTTATTCTTTTCCCATTTTCCCATCCATACGATTCAATTTTTTTACCAGCATTTGATTAAAAAGTTGCTCCGTTTTGTATAATTCAGAAAGTTGTCGAACGTTGATAGATTTTAGAAATTTTGGCAAATATTCTTTTTCCAGATCCACTTCTTTCTGCTTTAGAGTCAATACTTCTTTTAAATCTGATAAAATATTATCGTCAGAAGTAGTAATATTCCTGCTTTCTGAAGTCATTTGGCGAATCGTTTTTCTGATTTCCGAACGTTTTTTATCAAATTCTTCATAAACAATCCAGAAAGTTTTGGCTTGTTCTTCTGAGAGATTTAAACGGTTGGTAATTAAACCCACCTTTGCTGCTCTAATTTTTTCTTTTCCTCTCGGGAATTCATCTTGCGCTTTCAAAACGGATGAAAAAGAAATAAATAGAAGAGTAATTAAAAAGGTCATTTTTTTCATGATTGTATTATTAAGGTGATTAAATTTCGCTATCAATGTTTTCATAATCAACACTTTGCAAAATTTCTTTGTCTGTTACTTTTAAATTATCCAATAATTCGGAATCTTGAAATTTAAGCGTTTTAGTATTATCAATCTGTTCGGCTACATCGGATTGATTGATATTTTCTTGAATTAAATAATTAATAATTTCCTGATTTTGTACGCCAGCCAATGACTCATTTCCTAAAGAATCCTGCTGAGGCATTAGGGTAAAATATCCTAAAATACCAATAACAGAACAAGCAGCAATACTTGCCCAAGTTCGCTGTTTCGACCATGAAATTAACGGAACAACCTTTGTTTTACCAGAAGTTTGTGCCTGTATTCGCATAGGAAGGTCATTGAAATAATTTTTGGGTACTTTAAAAATACTTTCTTTTCGTAAGTTTTCTATATCAATTTTTTCGTTTTTCATCTCGCACAATCACAAATTACGATAAGGCATTGTGAATTTTATAAAGTTTACTTTTATTCTTTGACAGTACTTTTTTAGGAAGGTTTAAAATGTCTGTGCTTAAAAAGGTGAATTTTTAAGATGTTCTTCTACTTTTTTTACGGCTAAATGATAGGATGCTTTCAAAGCACCGACTGAAGTGCCAGTAATTTCCGAAATTTCTTCGTACTTCATTTCATCATAGTATTTCATATTAAATACTAACCGTTGTTTATCGGGCAACGTTAAAAGTGCTTTCTGTAATTTCAATTGAATTTCATCACCCGAAATCATATCTGAATCTTCTAATTTATTGGTAAGTTCCTCTGTAATATCATTGATAGGAAGGAAAAATCTTCTTTTCTTTTTGGCTAAGTGGTTTAGACATTCGTTGGTTGCAATGCGATAAATCCACGTAAATAGTTGGGAATCGCCTTTGAAATTATCTAAGGCTTTCCAGACTTTTATGAATGTTTCTTGCGTTAAATCATCGGCATCATCGTGGTCAATAACCATCTTACGGATATGCCAATAGACTTTTTGCTGGTAAACTCTGACCAGTTGGTTGAAGGCAAAATTTCGAGTTTTGGGAAACGCAAATTTTGCTAATATGTCTGAATCATTTATTTTATTTTCCGTCATTCAGATTAGTTATTGGTTAGTCGTTATTGGTTAATAGAAAATAAAAAAACTCTGCAAAAAAAATATTCTTGCAGAGTTTTAGTAATTAATATTTACATGTTATTGCCATACTAATCGGTTATTAACATCCCAATAACTATTAACTATTAACTGATAACTCACCTAAGAATTCTTACGTGCAATTGATTTCAGTGCTTTTTCAACAATTGCAGCGGCATTCAAACCATATTTTTCCATTAATTGTGCTGGAGTTCCAGATTCACCGAATGAATCATTTACGCCCACATACTCCAAAGGTGCCAAATGGTTTTTGATAAGCACTTGCGCAATTGAATCTCCTAAGCCACCCGCAATCTGATGTTCCTCAGCCGAAACCGCACAACCTGTTTTGCGTACGGAAGCTAAGATAGCTTCTTCGTCCAAAGGTTTAATCGTGTGGATATTTATTATTTCAGCGTCAATACCTTTTTCGGCTAAAATTTCACCTGCTAAGATTGCTTCCCAAACCAAATGTCCTGTGGCAAAGATACTTACATCTTTTCCTTCATTCACTGTCCATGCTTTTCCAATGATAAATTCTTGGTCAGGAGCAGTAAAAATTGGCACTACTGGACGACCGAAACGTAAATAAACGGGTCCTACGTGTTCGGCTACGGCAATTGTTGCCGCTTTTGTTTGGTTATAGTCGCAAGGATTTATAACGGTCATGCCTGGAAGCATTTTCATTAATCCTAAATCTTCTAAAATTTGGTGAGTTGCTCCATCTTCGCCCAAAGTTAAACCTGCATGAGAACAAGCAATTTTAACATTTTTGCCCGAATACGCAACTGATTGACGGATTTGGTCATACACACGACCCGTTCCGAAGTTCGCAAAAGTGGTTGCAAAAGGAATTTTTCCACCGATTGTCAAACCAGCCGCAATACAAATCATGTTTGCTTCGGCGATACCCGTTTGGAAAAATCTTTCTGGATTTTCTTTGATAAATGCGTCCAATTTCAATGAGCCAATTAAATCAGCACAAAGCGCCACGACATTTGGATTAGTTTGACCTAACACCTGCATTCCAGCACCGAAGCCAGAACGAGTATCTTTTTTTTCTGTAAATGTATATTTTTTCATTATTTGTTTTCGTAATTCTTAATAATCCCCCATTGTCTCAGATAATTGTGCTAAGGCTGCAGCTAATTGTTCATCGTTTGGAGCAACGCCATGCCATTTGTGTGATCCCATCATAAAATCAACGCCAGCACCCATGTCAGTCGTCATAATAATCATGGTTGGTTGGCCGCTTCCAGAAAATGCACGAGCTTCGGCTAAAACTTTTACTACATCAGCCATGTCATTGCCATTCATTTTCATAATGTTCCAACCGAAAGCCGCATATTTTGCACCCAAATCACGGTTGTTCATTACTTTGTCGGTTGGTCCATCAATTTGCTGACCATTGAAGTCAATTACGGCGACTAAATTATCAACTTTATGGTGTGGCGCATACATCGCAGCTTCCCAAACTTGACCTTCATTCTGCTCACCATCACCCATTAATACGAAAACCATTGAGTTGTCTCCGTTCAATTTTTTGGCTTGGGCAGCACCAATGGCTACCGACATTCCTTGTCCTAAAGAACCCGAAGCAATGCGAATTCCTTCAAGGTGTTCGTGGGGAGTTGGATGACCTTGTAAACGAGAATTTAGTTTACGAAATGTTGCTAATTCTGAAGGAGCAAAATAACCTGCACGGGCTAACACTGAATAAAGTACGGGTGAAATATGTCCGTTAGACAAGAAGAAAAGGTCTTCACCAATTCCATCCATGTCAAATGGTTTTGTACCGTCAGCATTAGATTTGAGGTTCATTTGGTCGAAGTAAAGACCAACTAATAAATCGGCACAACCCAAGGAGCCTCCTGGGTGACCTGACTGACAAGCGTGTACTTGTCTGACAATGTCACGTCTAACTTGCGACGCAACGCTCTGTAATTCAGTAATTTGCATTATATATAATTAATTATTAAGAATCTTTATTTTACCCTAAAATCTGCGCTGAATGATTTTTGGTATCTATTTTTGAAATAATATCGGTGATAATTCCGTGTTCATCAATCAAAAAAGTTGTCCTTGCCGTTCCCATATACGTTTTGCCGTACATTGATTTTTCAACCCAAACGCCGTAAGCTTCCACCATTTGATGGTCTTCATCTGAAAGTAAAGTGAATTTCAAATCATATTTTTTGATAAATTTTTGATGAGCTTTTTCACCATCAATACTTACGCCAATTATTTCAAAACCTTTAGCGGTCATAGCGGGCAAATTCTCATTCAAATTACAAGCCTGTGCCGTGCAACCTGGCGTGTCGTCTTTAGGATAAAAATATAAAACCACTTTCTTTCCGATAAAGTCTGAAAGTTTAACGATGTTTCCGTTTTGATCTTTTTGCTCGAACTGGGGGGCTTTGTCGCCTATGTTTAAGTTCATGTTTTGATTGTTTAGATTTTTTTATAAGTGTTGGCTGTGCAATTTTTACGCTGTCAATTTTTGTTTCAAATCTTATTCTATTGCCTTGATTATCTTCTAATTCTAACCGTAAATCGCCGTAAAATTTTTGCGCCGAATCAGATTTAACCGACCACAATTTTGATTGTTTTGAATCGTATTCTGTCAATACAAAATTATTATTAACGAAGGCTTTAAAACTTTTTATCCCCGATAAATTATCCCCAATTCGCATCGAAAATTCATCGAAATTTTTACGAACAATGACGGCTTTTGGTGGAATTGTATCCGTTAAAATTTCGTAATTCCCTAATCGTCTGGTTTCAAATTGTGCTTGGTTGTCGTTCCAAGTAGTTTTTAGATAACTTCTAATATTTTTGAAGCGATAATACACGGATGTTTTATCTGGAATTACTACCTGAAAATCGGTGTTTACTTTCACAGAAATTTTTCCTTTCAACGGAGTTGTATTTTCGCCAATTTTAAAGGTATTTCTATTTAATTCCGTCTGCAAATAAAGGGTATCATACAAAGAACGTTCTCCGAAATTCACCTCAATTTTATCCGAATCATAAGAATTTTGCTGATTTGGAATTATCATTTTCCTTAAATTGGTTGCTTTTGCCAAACCATCAATAATCACAGAATCAGGCAAACCTCTTTTCAAGTCCCAAAGATACACCGCTTCATTGTTCTTTACGTAATTAATCGGTAAATCAGTTGAAGAATTTGCAAATTTTAGACTTGCTATTGAATTGATTGTCTTTAAGTTACGAGCTTTGATAACAAGTGTATTATCATCAATTAATTGGGAAATTATGACGGGTAAACTATTGGGGTTTACCGTTTTTGAAGGTTCAGTTATTGCGCCAATAATTGTAAAATTTATCACACAACTATTTTCGTAAGCATCCCAAAGTTTGATGGAAATTTGGTGAATTTTGCCGTCATTTATGGCTAATTTACCCTTAGAAACAGAAGGTTTATAGATGGGTAATTCAGTATTTCCATCATCTTGAAAAAGTTTTTGAAAACGAATTCCTCTGGTTTGTTCAATTTCATAATCGTTATGCACATTGATATCATGAGAAATTTCGTTTGGAATTTGTTCAAGATGCGAGTAATAAACTTCCTGATTATCCATATATAATTCAGCACAAGTGATACCATTTGAATTATGAGTATCATTCATTTTGTCCACTGAAAGCATTTCAAGGCCTATTTCACCGTTTGCATGAATGGCATGATTTATCGTATAAGTTCCATCAGCTTGTTTATTTGGATAAAATAATTTTTTGCCAAATTCACCATTTACTCTCGAATCTACCGTTAAAGTTTTAATAACCAATTGTTGAAAAACGGGTGGTAAGTTATCCTTAATTTCCTTAAAACCAAAATTCAAAGGATTTAAAATATTATTGCGGGTGTCCCTAATTTCAAAGTGTAAATGAGGGCCACCCGAACCACCCGTATTTCCAGAAAGCCCAATAATTTGCCCCCTCGCCACTTCAAATTCATTCGGTTTCAGAAGCAATTTTATTTCAAAAGTTTGACTTGCTATTCGTTTCTTTTTCACATAACTCGCCAATGGTTCGGCAAAGGTTTTCAAATGACCGTACACCGAAATGAAACCATTTGGATGGGTGATAAAAATTACATTTCCGTATCCGCTTGTTTGTACACGCACTTCGGAAATGTACCCATCGCCCGTTACATATACCGGCAATCCTTCACGACCTTGGGTTTTTATGTCAATACCCGCATGAAAATGGTCGGCACGCAAATCACCCATTCCACCCGCCAAATAATTTTGTTGATTAGGATTTATGGGAAATAAAAAGTAGCCTTTCGGATACGTCAAAGTAGTTTTTTGAGCCTGAATATTTACAAATACAAGACTTAGGAATATAATTACTAATGATTTTTTCAATGGAAAGTGTTTATAATTTGACTTTTCTCAAACATTTTAATTTCATTTGAGCAAAATAAGGATGGTCTGGATTTACAATTAATTCTTGTCGAAGCGGATGAATCAAAACATCCATATCCTCTAAGGGAATTGCACCTAACAAAACTTCGCTATCACCTGGCAGAACCATTGCACTGCATACTGTTCTACGATTTTTAAATTTTAATTCAACACCTGTAACGACATCAAATTCTTGAATTGAGCCATCTGCCAGTTGTCCTTTGCGTTTTTCAACAATAGGAAACTGTAATTGCTCTTGGATTGATTCATTAATGCAAAGCATATAAGAACCTGTATCGACCAACGATGTTACTAACATTCTTTTGATTTCTTCTTCTCCAATTATGTGTCTCCTTGCAAGTGCCATATCATCGGCATTGATTAACTCTATTTCTGCATATACTAATCCCATGATTTTATTTTGTTTAAAATTTAACTCAAGTACAGCTACTGTTTGAAAAAAAATAATCTGTAGGGCCTTATGAAGCTACATTTTTAATTAGCGGTTAGCTTAATGTTTTTGAATACTACTTCACCTCAAAAGCCATCATTTCCTTGTCTTCCAGAAAAGCCGTTAATTTATTTCCAACCACCACTTTCCCAACCCCAGCAGGCGTACCCGTAAAAATTAAATCGCCCGTTTTCAAGGTGAAGTATTTAGAAATTTCGGCAATAATTTCATCAAAATTCCAAAGCATCATTTCGGTATTGCCTTTTTGAACGGTTTTGCCGTTAATTTCGAGATGAAAATTTACATTCGACAAATCGTCAAATTGTATTTTCGGAACAAATCCAGAAATAGGAGCTGAACCATTAAAGGCTTTGGCTTTTTCCCAAGGTAAACCCTTTTCCTTTAATTTTGACTGTAAATCTCTTGCCGTAAAATCAATGCCAAGTCCTATCTC
The DNA here is from genome assembly GCF_964672035.1 of Arcicella sp. Classification (NCBI taxonomy): domain Bacteria; kingdom Pseudomonadati; phylum Bacteroidota; class Cytophagia; order Cytophagales; family Flectobacillaceae; genus Arcicella; species Arcicella sp. The sequence goes on along the minus strand of NZ_CBABQS010000065.1, from coordinate 19,740 downwards.
ATCATAATATTTGTGCGCAAATTTGGCTTCAATATTTTTCCCGACTTTATTGATTTTCAATACAATCTCAATTTCGTGGTGAATGTCGTTTGAAAAATCAGGATGGTAAAAAGGCTCATTATCCTTCAAAATAGCCGTATCTGGCTTCAAAAAAATAACGGGTTCTGATGGTCTTTCATTGTTCAATTCGCTAATATGGTCGGCATAATTTCGCCCAATACACAAGATTTTCATATTTATTCGTTTTAATGCTAATTCAAGTACTTGAAAATTATTTCAACAAAATTACCCTGATTTCGTAAAAATGTAGAACCTTTTTGTGATTTTTACGTCTTAAACTTGATTATCTTTTAATTGGCATACTTTTTTGCTGTTTTAAACTATAATTTAAATGAATACCTTAAACTAAATATTGAAATGAAGAGAATCATTTTTTACGGGGGAATTCTCCTAACTACTTTTTGGGCTTGTTCAAAAGTACCTTTGTCAAATCGTAATCAGTTATTATTAGTTTCTGATTCTGAGATGAATGCAATGGCTTTTACCAGTTATAAACAATTCCTTGATACCAGCAAGGTGGTACCGGCTTCTACGCAGCAGGCAGCCATGGTGAAAAGAGTAGGAGATAAAATTGCAAAAGCAGCACAAAATTATTTTAATAGTGTTGGTAGACCTGAATATTTGGAAGGCTATCAATGGCAAACTGAATTAATTCAAAGTAGTCAAGTCAACGCATGGTGTATGCCTGGCGGAAAAATGGTTGTCTATACAGGAATTTTACCAATCACGCAAAATGAAACGGGTTTAGCAGTGGTAATGGGTCATGAGGTTTCTCACGCCATCGCTAAACACGGTGCCGAGCGAATGAGTGAAGGAATGTTGGCACAAGGCCTATTAGTGGCAGGTCAGGTAGGCTTGGGAATTGCACTGAAGGATAAGCCCGCCGCTACACAAAATCTTTGGAATACCGTTTTTGGGGTAGTTGCTCCAGTAGGTGCTCAATTAGAATTATTAGCCCACGGGCGTTACCAAGAATCTGAAGCGGATCATTTGGGATTAATTTTTATGTCGATGGCAGGATATAATCCTAACGAAGCAGTTGCTTTTTGGAATAGAATGGCTGCAAAAGCGGGCGGAGGTGCCAAAACACCGGTATTTCTTTCAACGCACCCTTCTGACCAAACACGTATTGCGGATATTAAAAGTAGAATGGGTGAAGCGATGCAATATTATAATGCTTCTACAAAAAGTAGTTCAAATGGGCGATATTAGTTTTGGTTATTTGTAACTGGTTATTAGTAAAAAGGTGCTGAGAAATTTTTCATTCTGAGCACCTTTTTCATTTAATCTAAAATAAAAATGAGATTCAAGAAAATGAATTCTTGAATCTCACCAATTAAATTAATTAGTAAAATTACTAATTACATTCCTTTCAAAACTTCTTCAACTCTTAAAGCTGCATCTTTCAATAAAACGGCAGAGAATACTTTCAAGCCAGATTCATCAATGATTTTTGCGCCTTCAGCAGCGTTTGTTCCTTGTAAACGAACAATAATTGGTACTGGAATATTACCGATTGCTTTATAAGCCTCAACAACACCCGTAGCAACACGGTCGCAACGAACAATTCCGCCAAAAATATTAATCAAAATCGCTTTTACATTTGGATCTTTCAAAATGATACGGAAACCAGCTTCAACGGTTTTAGCATTTGCTCCACCCCCAACATCAAGGAAGTTGGCAGGATGTCCACCCGATAATTTGATAATATCCATCGTTGCCATGGCCAAACCTGCTCCATTCACCATACAACCCACGTTTCCGTCAAGTTTTACATAGTTAAGGTCGTTTGCCGATGCTTCAACTTCCAAAGGATCTTCTTCCGTTACGTCACGCAATGGAATAAAATCTGGATGACGATAAAGGGCATTATCATCTAAATTAACCTTTGCATCAACGGCTAATATTTTGTTATCAGACGTTTTCAACACTGGATTAATCTCAAACATAGATGAATCTGTTTCAACGTATGCTTTGTAAAGTGAATGGATAAATTTTACCATTTCTTTAAAAGCATCACCCGATAAACCTAAAGCAAATGCTACTTTACGAGCCTGAAATGCTTGTAATCCAACACTTGGGTCAATCCATTCCTTGAAGATTTTTTCTGGAGAATGTTCTGCTACTTCTTCAATGTCCATTCCGCCTTCCGTTGATGCCATGATGACGTTACAACCTCTTGCACGGTCTAACAAAATAGAAACGTAAAATTCTTTTACTTCAGAAACGCCTGGATAATAAACGTCTTCGGCAATCAAAACTTTACTAACTTTCTTGCCTTCGGGACCCGTTTGGTGCGTAATCAATTGCATTCCTAAGATTTCTTCCGATTTTGAACGAACTTCATCTAAAGATTTAGCCAATTTAACTCCACCGCCTTTTCCACGGCCTCCAGCATGAATTTGAGCCTTAATTACGTGCCAACCTGTCCCAGTGCGGGCAGTTAGTTCACGGGCAGCTTCAACTGCTAATGCGGGCGTATCCACAACAATTCCTTCTTGGATTCGGACACCGTAATGTTTCAGGATATCCTTTCCTTGATACTCGTGTATATTCATTTGATACAGTTTTAATATGCGAAATAAATTCGTCCGCTAAATTACTGACAAACTATTTAATTAAGCGTTTTTATCCTGTAAATTTTAATATACATCATCAAGTTTGTAGTTTTGCAGGTATAAAAATAACCTTACAAAATCAGATGCCGAAACTTAGTATTATCGTTCCTACTTTTAATCACAGCAAATTTATTACGCAAATGTTGGAAGGGGTATTCATACAAAAGACCGATTTTGATGTCGAAATTATCATTGGCGACGATGCTTCTACCGACGACAATGCGATGATTATTAAGGCGTATGCTGAAAAATATCCTTCTAAAATTAAGGCTTTTTTACATTCAAAAAATTTAGGCCCAACTGAACCTCGTGAGTTGGGTGGGAAGAATAATGTTGGATTTTTATTTGGGCAATCCAAAGCCGAATATATCGCCTTGTGTGAAGGCGATGATTTTTGGACTGACCCTTTAAAATTGCAAAAACAAGTAGATTTTTTGGATAAAAATCCCGAATATTCTTTGTGCCATCATCAGTTGGAAATTATTTATGAAGATAATTCTCCTACTCATTTATTTAATCCTGAAAATCAACAAGATACCTCCAGCATTGATGATTTATTAGCCGATAATTCTTGGCTCTTAGGTACGGCAAGTACTGTTTTTAGGAATGTTTTTACCCACGGAATGCCCGATTGGTGGTGGAAAACTGCCAGTGGAGATTTAGGAATTTTTATCGAAGTAGCTCGCTTTGGGAAAATAAAATATCTACCCGAAATAATGGCTGCGTATAGAAAGCATCGGGGGGGAATGACCAATATCCACACGCCCCAAAATCGTTTTTTCTTAAATAATAGGATGGAAATGTTTCAGAACTTAACTAATTTTTTGGGACAAGAACATCTTGAAATTTTGAATAAAACCATTCTAAAGTACCAAAATGAATTATCCTCACTCGAATAAATTTCCCAATTAATTATTTTTATTTTACGGTAGCAATTAACACTTTTTTCAACATTAATTTTAAGCATGAAAAATATTCTCTTCGTAAGTCATGATGCAAATAGGGCAGGAGCCCAAATACTGTTACTTCGTTTTTTGCGACTTTTGAAGGGAAATCAGCATTTTCAATTTTCTATTTTATTAAAAGAAGGTGGTATTATTGAAAATGAATTCAACGAAATTGCTAAAACTTATCTTTGGGAAAAACCACGGTCATATCAGCATAAAAGTTTTTTGACCAAACTGTATAAAAATTTTACCAAGAAAGACGACTATCAAAGTTTTCTTTTAGCGACACTCAAAAAGCAAAAATTTGACTTAATTGTTTCTAATACCATTACTAATGGGGATATTATGCCGATTTTGGCACAATTAAACATTCCTATTCTTACCTACGTTCATGAACTCGAAATGGGTATTCAGCAATATACAAAACCTGAGTATTTCCAAAACGTAAAATCATTGAGTACCGCTTTTATCGCTTGTGCAACGTCAGTGAAAGAAAATTTAATCATAAATCATCAGATAGATACAATCCATATTAAAGTTTTACCGTCCTTATTGCCAGAATCGGCGTTGAATTATCACGTCGATAACAAAGCAAATGAAAATCTCAGAAATCAATATAATATCCCAGGAGATGCTTTTTTGATTGGAGGAATCGGAACGGTAGATCTGCGAAAAGGAGTAGATATTTTTTTGCAGGTGGCCAATAAATTAAAGCAGGACTCAAGTATTTTCTTTTTGTGGGTAGGAGGTCAAGAAACAGAAACGGAATATAAAAACTTTCAAATTGATAAAAGCCGCTTAGAATTAGAACGTGTTATTTTTCAACCCTCGGTTAATAATCCTTTGGATTTTATGTCTATTTTTGACGTATTTTTTGTGTCTTCCCGAGAAGATCCTTATCCATTAGTTGTTTTAGAAGCCGCAATGTTGTCTAAACCAATTATTTGTTTTGATAAAGCGGGTGGTGCAAAAGATTTTGTTGAACTTGATTGCGGGGCGATTATCGAATATTTGAATGTAGATGATACCGTTAAAAAAATAGTAGAATTAAAAGAAAATCAGGTAGTTAGGGAAAATATGGGAATTTGCGGCAGAAAAAAAGTGCTCGAACGTCATAATCAAACAGTCGCTTTTCAAACCTTTGTTGATATCTTGGATGAAAAATAGCAAGCTCATTCATGAATTTTATTCAAACATTTATTAATCATCAGCGGATAGAGTCTTTATAAATTCTTAATTTCGTCAAATCTAATTTAAAAATTCTATGACCTTAGCTTTCACATTGTGTTCCATTAATTATTTAGCTCAAGCCCAAACACTGGGACAGTCGCTCCAAAAAACGAATCCAGCGGTTGAATTTGTGATTGGTTTGGTGGATAAATTAGATAAAGTAAATCTTGAATCTGATAAAATTCCTCCTTTTCAATTATTACAAATTGATAAAATCGGCATGAATTGTTTGGAAGAAATGTGTGAAATATACGATATAACTGAACTTAACACAGCCGTAAAACCATTCTATTTTGACTATTTTTTGAAAAATCGACCAGAAGTAAAAAATATCATTTATTTTGACCCAGATATTATTGTTTTTGATAGCCTTCAACCCCTAAAGGATAAACTCGACGACTATAGCATTGTATTAACGCCCCACATTACCTCGCCCATAAATGATAAATTTGAGACCAGAGAAATTGACCATCTCAATACTGGCTTGTATAATTTAGGATTCGTAGCAATCAGCCGAAGTAAAAGTAGTTCGGATATGATAAATTGGTGGATGGAACGCCTGAAGAAAGACTGTCGAATTGACCTTTGTAATGGGCTTTTTGTGGATCAACACTGGATGATTTTTGTGCCAATTTTCTTCCGAGACCATGTGTTTGTTGATAAATATTATGGTTATAATGTTGCTTACTGGAATCTTCACGAACGTAAAGTATCTCAAAAGCAAGGAAAGTTTTTTATCAATGATGTACCGCTTATTTTCTTCCATTTTAGCGGATACGGAATTAATAAGCCCTATGAAGTTTCAAAATATCAAAATCGTTCAAATTTTGAAAATAGAAAAGATATTATTCCGCTATTTGAGTATTATGCACAACAATTAAAGGATAATTTTAATGATTATTATAGTCAATTTCCCTGTTATTATATCAAAGTAATTAAGATGAAGCCATATTTACGAGTGCGGAAAGCGTTACAATATCCTTTTAGAAAATTGCTAAACTTAGTAGCTTAAATTTTATATACCTGACTAAACTATACCCTAATTTTCTAATCTATGCTTTCTAATCGTACTATTGAAATCTGGACATATCGATACCATAAATATTTGGATATCCTTTTGTCGATATATAAATGGGCACATACCTATTTACTTATTAAAATTAGTAAGTTGTTGAATCCGCAACGTGAATATATATGTGTTCTTTTAGCCGAACATTTTGGGGATATTGTGGCTTGTGAACCACTTTCGAGGGAATTAAAGATAATGTATCCTAACTCAACGGTTTACTGGATTGTCAATAAATCTTACCGAGAATTATTAGATTATAACCCCAATATTGATGTAGTTATTGAAGAACATAGTGTGTTTTTCTCAATGCTTCTATCGAAAAAAAACTCATTCGATCATTTTTATAATTGCCATTTATCGGGTTTGAGAAGGTATCCTCACTTAAAAAAGACCCTTCAAAACCCTTTAGCAGAGTCACTTAATATTCTAACCGATAATTACTTTAATCATGGGAACATATTGAAAGTATTTGCGAAAGTAGGAGGATTGCCCGTTTTGACTGAATCCCCTCGAATTTATATCCCAAAATCAGTTGAAAATAAAGTAGATAAAATGCATTTTCCCAAGAAAACGATCGTAGTTCATTGCCATTCCAATTATTCACCGAAGGACTGGCAGGTATATTATTGGGAAAGATTAGTGCTGGGTTTAATGAATGTATATGATTGTAACATCATCGAAATCGGCTTGAAAAGCACCTTAGAAGTTTATCATTCAGAATACTATAATCTTTGCGGAAAATTGAGTTTACTTGAAACCGCAGAAGTGATCAAAAGAGCCCAATTTTTTATAGGAATTGATAGTGGCCCCGCTCATTTTGCCAACGCTGTTGGAACTTTTGGTTTTTTATTATTTGGAAAATTAGGTGATTTTGAAAACTATATGCCCTACTCTGGCGGTTTTGAATCACAATTAAATGCAAAGTTTATCTTCAAAAAAGGGCAACCTTGCTCTGAATTGGAATATGACAAAGTTTGGAATGTAATTTCTGAAACAATTCATGAGAAGCAGTTGGTATCAGAAATTAGCAAAATATGAAAACTATATTAGATGTTTCACTCTTAGGTCAGGGATATTACCATCAAAAAGCAAGGACAGGCGTTTTTAGAGTAGTAGAAAATTTAGCTACTTTATTGCCCACTATTTCCTCGGAATTGGAAGTTATTTTTGTTGATAATTTGGATTTATTGGCAACCATTGGATACCTAAGCGAACATGTTAAAAATCAAGAAATTCAATTTTTAAATGCTGAATCCCAACTTTCAATTGCCAACTTTCAAAATCAAATACTTACTTTGTTTCCTTTTAATTCACTGCCACAAAAAGCGATAAAACGTCTTTTTTACCAACTCTATTCATCAAAAAGTCATTATCAAGATAAAGTTCTGGATAGTACAAATTTATTTCATTCCCCCTATTTCCCAATTCCGAAACAGATTCAAGAACTCAAAAAACTTAAAAAACTGATTACCATTCATGATTTAATTCCAATAAAGTATCCTCAATATTTTGAACATAAAATGGATAATGTGGTTCATCAAATTATTAAATCACTTAAACCTGATAACTATGCGGTTTGTGTATCGGAAGCCACTAAAATAGATTTATTAGAAATTTCGGGGCTTGATGAATCTCAAGTTTTTGTGGTGCCATTGGCGGCTTCAGCAACGCTGTTTTATCCAGTTTTAGACCAAGATATTATTAACAATACCTTGGAAAAATTTGCCATTCCGACAAACCAATCTTATTTATTGAGTATTTCAACCTTAGAACCTCGTAAAAATATTGATACCATTATTAAAAGTTTTGCAGAGTTGGTTTTACAAGAAAATATTCAGGATTTAAACTTAGTTTTAGTCGGTACGAAAGGTTGGGATTTTGATAAAATATTTGAAGTAATCGCTGTTTCTCCACAGATTAAAAATAGAATAATTTTTACGGGATATGTACCCGATGAAGACCTTGCTGCACTCTATTCAGGCGCTTTGTGCTTTGTGTATATGTCTTTGTGCGAAGGTTTTGGGTTACCTCCGCTCGAAGCCATGCAATGTGGCACACCAGTTATCTGTTCGAGTACAACCTCACTTCCAGAGGTAGTCGGAGAAGCGGGAATCTTAGTAGCTCCTACCAATTATGAAGAAATTAGTCAGCAAATGTTAAAAATTTATCAAAATAGTCAATTCAGAAATCAGTTAGGTCAGCAATCTCTTCAAAGGGCAAGTCAATTTTCATGGGAAAAATTTACGGAAGAAACGTGGAAAGTTTATCAAAAAATTCAATAAATTTAAGGTAAATATGGATAGAATTAAAAGAGTATATGTATGAAAATTGTCTTTCACCAAATTAAGTATTTAGGCGTAATATTGTTAAAATTTCATTTTCGGCATATTTTTTGCAAACAACAGGTATAACACATGATACACCCGAAACCGACTATCTGGGTATGAACAGTTTATGGATACAAATTCAGTGGAAAATGCCCTCAATCCGAACGATTCGGAGGCAACTTATCGAGCATTACGAGACTCTATCTTGCAAATTTATCAGTTTGGTACCAAAATCGCAAAGGAAGCAAATCCTGACAATGAACTTCAAGTTTCTTGGGAATTAGGAGATACTTCTTTGATGAATTGGATTAGCGATACCCACTGTTATTTGAGTAGAAAAGCTCAGAAATTACAGTTTTTGGCACGTCCGTCAAAATTAGAAATTATCAGTTTTAATCTTAACGAAGGAGATAAATTGTTAATTTGTAGTGATTCTTTGCGTCAAAATTTATCAGATAACGAAATTGATGAAATTCTTCAAGAAAGCCACGGCTCAGAGAATTCTTGTCAGAATCTTCTGAAAATTGCGAACGTTAATCATGGAGCAACCGAAAATATTCACAATATAGTTGTCATGGAAGTAATTAATAACCAGAAAGTTATCTCCCCAACTCCCATTGCTAATACCAAAATAGTAAGTAAAGAATCTTCAAAAATTAACCCGATTTGGATTATACTACCCATTTTATTATTCTTAATAGTTGGTGGATTATTATGGATGTGGAAAAATAATTCGTTGAATTTTGGAAATCTATTGGTAGGTAACAAAACGAATACCGTTGTAGAAGATACCGTAAAATTTATTAATCAAGATTCGCTTGAATTAGTAAAAGCCAACAGTACAATCACTAAAGAATTTGAAAGTGAGAAGGAAACGACTATTTCTCCTGAACAGAACGATGATTTTATTAATACTCCAACTAAGGAATTAAAAAGTGAGAGTAATCCTCCAAAGTCAAGTACTACCAATAATTCATTTTCGGAACCTAATTTATCCAAAACAGTATCAAGTAATCGGTCGGGTGATGAGAATGAAATTTCAAAAGCATCAAATAATAGTACTTTCAATCCAGCCACTGAAAAACAAAACTACGATGCATTGGTTCAACAAAAAGAGCGATGGACCATTATAAAAAATGACTTGCAAAATATTCTTGATTCAGGAAATACTGCGGCGGCGGATAAGTTGAAAAATAGTGAAAAAGTTCTTCAACGAATTGAAAAGAAACTTCAAGAAAGTGGAAAGAAATTAGGAACGAATTAACAATTGACACTATAAAAATATCAAAAAAGGCTCTAAAATATGAATTTAGAGCCTTTTTGATGATAACCATATTCATCAAGAAGTAGCAAGTTCGCTTTGCTGACTTTCATTTTTTGTATTATCAGATGCTTGTGAATCAATCTCTTCTCCTATCATTTGGCGATTTATATTATTGTGTTTTAAGATGTGGGCAATCCACATATAAATTGCAAAAAGTACAATCAAAATATAAAGTGAGGTGGTATTATCCGTTGTTTTGCTAATACTCAAAAACAAAATTGTTGATATTAAAGTAAAAGACCACAGAATAACAGAAGTTTGGAAATGACTCATGCCACTGTCAATTAAAATATGGTGTAAATGGTTTCTATCACCAACAAAGGGGGATTTTTTGTCTTTTAACCTAATAATAAAAACTCTCAACGTATCAAAAATGGGAACAATTAACACGACAATGGCTAAAATTGGTGCTGAAAATGAAGCATTTGGATTGAAACGGTATTCAATATTTAACTGAATAAATTTCAAGGCAAACATCGATAATAAAAAACCAACGATTAATGAACCAGTATCACCCATAAATATTTTGGATGTTTTTGAGTAATTAAATCTGAGGAAACCAAGCAGAGCGCCAGACATTGAAGCGGCTAAACAAGCCAAAGCAAAATGCTCATTTAGGAAAAACCAAAGGCCAAACATTCCACCCGCAATCATTCCAATACCTCCTGCCAAGCCATCAATTCCGTCAATTAGGTTAATAGCATTGATTAAGGCGATAAATATAAAAATGGTTAATGCAAGACTCATGGCGTATGGGACTTCATTTATTCCGAAAATTCCGAAGAGATTTTCAATTCTTAAATCTGCCAAAATTACTACTAATCCTGATACTGCTACTTGTACAAACATCTTCTTTTTGGGAGATAAGACCAAAATATCATCTTTCACCCCTAAAAAGAAAAGTACCACAATGGCTGAAATGGAAAGATGAATAAGCTGTCCTTCATCTGGATTTTCCCAGAGAAAATAACTAATAAAGGTGGAAGCAAAAATGGCAACGCCGCCCAAGGTAGGCGTTTTGGTAACGTGCGAACTTCGCTCACCAGGGTCAGCCATCAAATTTTTTAATCTGGAAATTTTTATGATGACGGGAATTGCCGTGATGGAAGTTACACAAGCAACAATTGTCGAGATAATGACTTGAAAAAGTCGATCGTTATATAGATTTAAAAAAAAATTGCTCATTGTAGGATAAATGGTAGTTTGTTGAAATTGTAAAAATTTATATTCAAACTATGTTAGTAAGGATTATTTTAATAAAACTTCAATTAAATTACGCAATTACTTAGAGATTCCAAAATTATTAAATAGAAATAAAGCGTTCTCTAACCGCTTGGGCAGGGTTTCCTTGATAAATAACGTAAGGTTTTAAGTCTTTGGTAGCAACTGAATTTACTGCCAAAACCGAGTGGCTCATACATCTAATACCGCCGCAAACCACTGATTTTGCACCAATCCAAACGCCTTTTTCTAAGTATATTTCTTTAGGAATTAGATCAAAAGTACTTCTTTTATAATCATGATTTCCAGTCAATAGCAAAGCTCCTTGGGAAATACAGACATTGTCTTCAATGATTACTTTTACAAAATTATCAACCGAAACCATTTCTCCAATCCATACATTATTTCCAATTTCTAAAAACCAAGGATATTTGATATTTACCGCTGGTTTTATCATGACATTTTTTCCAATTTTTGCGCCAAATAACTTTAACACACCAACTTTGATAAATACTGGAATCGGTAAATAGTTATTGATTATCAGGCTGTTGGTAAAAAACCAAAGGATAACTTTTATCTTATTTCCTGGATTATACCAATCATTATTAAATTTCGATAAATCTGTTTCTATTTTCATTTAGTTAAATCTTTGTCATATTCGGTTTTGAAAAACTGAATAATTGCCTGTTTGTCACGCCCAACTCGGTGATAAATCTCATAAATTTTGACATCAATCAGAAAACGATACCAAAAGCCTTGAAGAAAATGCCACATCAACCCTTGTTTGCCATCAATAAATCCTAATCTAATAAAATACCGGTAAATAAAGTAAAATATTGGTCGTGTAAATAAAGGAACCGAAGCATATTTTACTTTCAAATATCGTTTTCTTTCCGCTTGACTACCAAATAATTTAGGTTCAACCGCCACAAAATCTCGAAAATTATATTTGATATTTAGTATGTCAATTACTTCTCTAATGCTGTAAAGATTGTGTTTCTGCGTCCACCAAGTGATATTATTCAGGTTATGATCGACCAAATCGTTTTCCATTTTGATTGTTTTCCCTTGAAATAATTTAACGTGTTCATCCATCCAACTTTCCTCACAAATGCCGTGTCCATTTCTCCAAATTCTTAATAACCAAATCGGATAATATGCCCCATATTTAATCCATTTTTCAAAGAAAATAACCCTTCTTTTAATATACATTCCACTAATTTCTTCGGAAGTAGAAGACAGGTTTTTATTTATTTCATCCGACAATTCGGGCAAAACATATTCATCCGAATCCATTCGCATCAACCATTTTGTTTTGAATGGATTATTTTCAATGCCAAAATTAAATTGAGTTGCGTAATTAACCCACTGATTTACAGCGACTTTTGCTCCTAAACTCTTAGCAATTTCAACTGTCTTATCAGTAGAACCTGAATCAACGATAAAAACTTTATCTGTAAATGTAGATAACGATTTAATACATCTGGCAATATGCTTTTCTTCGTTGAAAGTTAAGATTATGACTGAAATGTCTTGCATGTAGGATTCTATATTAAAATTATTTTTTGACTATTCTCTCAAATTCACTATATAATTGCTTAGCTACCAATTCAATATCATATCTATTTTTTACCAGCGATACGCCATTTTTTGAAAGTGTTTGGCAATATTCCTTGTCATCGAGCATTTTATTCAAGCCGTTCACAATGCTGTCTTCGTTTAATTCAATTAAATGGGCAGCATTTGTTTCTCGGATTGTTTCACCAAAACCAACACGGTCAGAAAGTAAAGATGGTACTCCAGAAATCAATGCTTCTAACGTTGCAATGGAAAAACCTTCAGAATGAGAGGGTAAAACAAATATATCAGCGTCTGAAAGTGCCGATAATTTGTCTTTTCCCGTTAGCATTCCAACTAATTTTATCCGGTTTTCTAAGCTGTTTTCTTTGATAAAGTTCTCTGTTTCAGATAAATATCCATCATCTGGTCCCGCCAAAATTAACATGCAATCATTTCTTTGGGAAGCTACTTTCTTAAAAGCTGGCAATAATAAATCTAAGCCTTTCTTTAAATTGATCCTGCTCATAAACAAAATCAACTGCTTCTCTTTCGGAATTTGAAATTGATTTCTAAAGGTATTTTTTTCTGGTAAAATCGCAAAGTCGTTCAAATTCATTCCGTTAGGAACAATCTTCACATTTGGATGTTCAAAGCCTAAAAAACGCTTCAAATCTTCCCGTTCATCCGAATTATTTATTTGAATTAATTCAGTATTTTTCAAGATACTTTTCTGAAAAAGTAACCCAAAAATATATTTTTTCCAATAGCCTTTTCCAATCGTCCAACGGTCGAGCAATCCATGAATGGTAATACATTTTGCGGTCTTAATTCCTGCCAAATAAGGCGCAACCCCCGAAAAATGCCACACACCATGAATATGGATGACATCGTATTCATTCCCATGAGCCTTAATCCAATGGTATAATTCGGGCGAAAATTCAGCCCAAAATTTAGAAAACCAATGACGTTTACAAGTAACAATATTGGCTCCTTCTGGAATGGCATATAACTTTTGACCTGCTGAAATTGGTGTAAGAATGGTCACATCTGCCCCTAATTTCATTTGAACGATGGCATGGTCATAAATTATTTTTGGAGGACCGCCAATGTCCCAAGAATATCCACAAATGTTTAATATTTTCATTTTTCTAAGCCCATAGATTTTATGTTTCGCAGGGAAAATTTAATCTGCTAAAACATTATTTAACTTCTTTGCCACTGGTTTTTCAACCCATTTATGCACAGATACACTGGTAATAATGATGGCGATGATGATAAAATAACTGTACCAAACTTCTTGATTTGCCGAGAAATTGTATCCTAAAATTTGGGGTAATTTATTTAATAATAGCATCATCGGAAAATGAATCAGGTACAAAGCGTAAGAGGCATCACCCAAAATAATGGTAAACTTAGGAAAAGAAATAGCATTATTTTTTTCTAAATTTAGTAACCCTATAAGAATTAAACCTGAGGGCAAACCAAAGGTTAAAACCCTTTGATAAGAATCGTAATCGCCCACTGAATATCCAAAAAATACAATTATGCTAATGGAAACTATCAACAAAATTACGGATATTATATTAGATAATTTAATTTTTTCGTAAAACTGATAAATCAAGAAGCCAAACATGAATTCAAAATTATAGCCACTAAAAACAAAATTATAGTAATTAAAATTGATATCAGGTATTTCTGAAATGTCAATGAAAATGTTATAAAAGGAAATGGCTATTATGATGGCTGGTACTATCCAGAGACGCTTTGAGATTATTAAAATGGCGAAACATAAATAAAAAAATAGCTCGTAAGAAAGTGTCCACGTAACGGGATTTATGGCAAAATGTAAAGGGAATAATGTGTAAGTTTTGAGATAGGTTATAACCGTTTCTGGGTAGCCAATGCTGAATATATTTTTATGTAATATTTTAACGATTAACCAACTTGATAAAAATAGGGTTGTTGTAATAATCCAATAAATGGGATAAACTCTGATAAAGCGTTTTTTTAAATAGTCTTTTATTTTGGAAGGGTTATCTAAATATTTTTCGCTCGTAAAGTGAATGATAAACCCACTGATAACAAAGAATAAATCCACCCCCGCAAAACCAATACTAAAATTGTCATTAAACAATAAAGTTGGTACAAAATAGCGTTTCACGTACCCGCCAGTATGATGGATAACTACCGCCAAAGCTGCAAAACCTCTTAGAAACTGAATGGAATTAATTATTTTTTTGGAAGACATTTTATAAATCAGGGTTCAAGAAGCACCTTTAATTTGTTGAAAACCTTTATACATTTCATTGGCCACATTTTCTGGCGAATATTCTTGAATAATTCGTTGTGAAACAAGCCCCATTTGCTCAGAATCGACTTGATTGTTCATGAATTTTAATAAAATCTTAGTCAATTGTTCTTGATTATCGGGTGAAAAAGTAAACCCATTTTCGCCGTTTTTTACTAAATCAATCGCACAACCACATTGATCAGAAACAATGACTGGCAGTCCACAAGCCATCGCTTCATTCACAACTAATCCCCATGGCTCAGAATAACTTGGCAATACCAAAACATCGCTAAGTGCCAGATATTCAGGAACTTGTTGCCATGAAACGCCATTTTGAAAGCTGATGTTTTGAATTTTATTTTTGAAGACAAATTGCTGTAAATCTTCTTTTAATTCACCATCACCTAAAATTATGACACCCCAATTATTGGAAGAATTCATTTGAGCAAGGTTAAAGGCTTCCAAAAAATGAAAAAGGTTTTTATAATCAATTAATCTACCCACAAAAGTGAAGTTTTTGGGTGAAATCTCAAGCATTTGTTGTTGTCGATTTCGCTCAGGAAGATATTTTAAATAAATCTGTTTTAGCGCTTTATTATCCACACAATTCCGTTTGACCAACATCTTTTTTGCACTAATTCCTAAGGACAAAATATAGTTTTCTGATCGTGTTCCAAAGTTGAAATATCCATCAAATTGCTTGATTATCAGGGATTTAATAGATTCTTTTATGCCATTGCGAGTATGGTCATTGGCGGTAGATTCGTTTGAAAGAACGGTTTTTATGCCTTTTAATTTGCAATAAAATAAAACAGTCCAAGAAGCAATATCATAATAGCCCGTAAGATTTACCACATCTGGTTTAAAATCCTTTATTGTCTTTAAAATTCCAGAAATTCTATTCAGTAAACTTATCTCTTCGAGTGTTCCTTCATGCAAAAGTGTATAAGGATATTGATGAATGGAATTATCTAAATCTCCTAAATTCACTCGGCTTTTTTCGACAGCAGCAATCTGCACAACTAATAACGAGTCAGACTTGTTGTGACTCATAATTTTCTGCAACTCATTGAAAATGATTGCTTTATAGTGAGCCCATAGTTGATTGTGAACAATTAATATTTTCATTTATGCGGTCATTGCGGGAGCAGTATTTTTTTCTTCTTTTTGAAACGGAACGGGTATTTTTTGCAAGTATTTTATTCCTAAAAAACGAATCATTACAAGAAATACATACCAATAGGCAATTCCATAAGGTTCTCCTCCTGTGAAGAGCGTTACAAAATAACACATATAAAAGTATCCTAAAAATGTGGTTAATTGATTTGTACCATCTTTTATAGCTCTTAATGACTCTCTAAAAAGTATTAAGTTCATCATCGCAAAACTCCAAAAAGCGATAATACCACAGTCAATCCAAGTTTCTAAAATGGGAATGTCCATGTACAAGAAACGGTAGCCTTTCCCAAGAACTAAATCCCAGGGCGACTCTAATAACACTTTTTTGAATGCGCCAAAAGTATTTACCCTCCCCAGTGCGGAGTAGTCGATGGTTTTGGCATCTTCCATTCCCGTAGCGGTTAAAATAGCTTTTGTGAAGGTAATACTAAAAGCATCGTAATATAAATTGATAATTGACACTAATTTGGCTTGAGTACTGATAAAGTAAATAAGTCCAACGAAAAATAAGGCAATCAAAAATAAATTTTGGGGCTTAAAGATGCTTTTAAAGGCATTTTTAACTGATTTTGCCGATACATTATAATAAAGAAAAATCATCATTGTGAAGATAAATCCTAACAGAATAGACCTTGCTTGAGTCAAAACCAACACAATTATTGATAATATCATATTTCCTAAGGAGAATAATTTCCACAAAGTATTTTTATTTTTCAACATGATATAAGAGGAGAAGACACCCGCAAAAGCGTTTCTGGCGTACACGTGAGGATTACCACTGGCAGTAGTTGTACCATCGCCAAATACAACTGAAGCACGTTGACCAATGATAAAATTAGCATTTGTGGCCATCGAATAAATCAAACAAATGCTTCCTAAAAATGTAAGACAAACAACAATCGGCAAGAAATAATCTTTCACCTCATTTGAGACGCTCAAAAGCAAAATAAAGAAGACAAAGTACGAGGCATAATTTATTAAATCTCGAAAGAAGATAGAACTGTTAGCAGTATAACTATAAAATGGATTGATGAAGAAAAAATTTATCAGAATAATAAACATATAGATAAATGCGAGCCTATAGGCGGGCAAAAAAGGTTTATAGAATTTGCGAAAAATGTCGTCTGGTGACACCATCAACCCTAATCCTAAAATTAGACTGGCAATCGTAAAAGCGGAGCCTCCGCCAAAACCTAAGACCTCTTTGAAGAAAAAAATCAAAGGGCTTCCCATAAATACGATGAAAATTCCTAAGAATTGACGACTATATTTGAAATTATAATACTTATTCATAAGACAAATTTACAAACGAATCTGTGAAAGTTTAAAATTTTGAAATAACATGATTTTGTGATAAAATCTAAATTAATTCGTTGTGGCTTTAAAATCATACGCCCAAAATATTTCACCACCACCTTTCAGAAAAGACATTATGGGTTTGAGTGAAGGTAATTTTTCTTGTGAAACGATATAACCGTATTTTCCTTCACGGAAACGAGTTAAAGCTTCATTTTTTACATAACAGTGACTCATATTACTGTTATTTTCATAGAAATAATCCGTGTCGAAATGTTTACTCGAATCACTATCAACGAATTTCAAGGCAACCTGATATTGAGTATCGAACAATTTTTCATCTTCAAAGGCAAACGATTGTGCTAAAATGGGCAACGTAAATTTGCCCAGTGAATCCGAAATGGGTATTTTTAATAGTTTACTCAATTTATTCATTCGATATGTTTCACTCGCATTTGCTTCGTATTCACGCATCAGACAAACTTTATTTTTTGGAATGAGTCCATCAAAATCGAGGGACAAAAGTATTTTTTCATTATTTTTCAAGGTCTTAATCCAAGCAATGGCATCCGCTAAATTTTGTTGTTGACCTATTACCGAGGCTTTGTTTTTTTGTACGGTCCAAATCGTATTTGTGAATAATAGCAAGGTCAAAATACTTAATACCCATATCCTGTGCTTTTGCTTTATGAATGAAATAACGCCATATAAACCAAAAGTAATCATAATAATTGCCATCATCGACAACGGAAATGTGTGCGTATTGTAAAGCTGAGCTGCTTTTAGCGAAGAAAAAAGAATGAATGAAAAGTTAAGGATAAAAATTATTACAGTCGCTTTAAAAGTATGAAGTTTAACTAAAAACCACATTCCCAATAGGCAAAAAAATGAAAAAATGAGATTGATGGGTTCTTTTACAAAATTATTTATGTAAGACATATTAAAATAAGTGTCCATTTTATCGTGGTTGATTTTGGTAAAAACACCACCTAAAAATGATTTTAAAACCACAAAAGTATCCGTAATGATAAAAGGCATCAAAGCCAAAAGTGCCAATATTACCACGCCCAAATGATTAAAGTATGTTTTAAATGGAATCTTTTGTTGCCAAAGATTGATTAAAATACCGCCCACTACAAATGGACTAAAAAATATGAATATAAGTCTTTGCGTAAACGTAATGATGAAAAGAATCAATAACGTAGTAGCAATTTTAGGCGTTATTTTTTCCGTAAATAATATTCTGATAATTAAATATAAAAATAAACTTCCTGATAAAGCTTCAGGGCGAATTAAAGGAGCAGAAACCCAAATTACATCTGAGCAAACGAACAAAAATGTTAAAATAAACTTGATTTCTGGTTTTAATACAGGGTGTTTAGCGTGAAGAATAAATTGTAAGGTTCTAAAAATAATAAATCCAATCAAAAATAGTTGAATCCATCTTTCCCAAATCACAAATTCTTCACGGTGATTTAGATAATAGAAAGCATTTTTATCGAAAATGGTCAAAATATCTGGCAAGCCATGAATATTGGAAATATTTTTGAGTAAGCTAAATCCGCACCAAATGATAAACATCAAGTAGGCAATGAGCGTACTCGGTAAGGCAGCCCATTCTAAAGCCCTTGGCGTAATGCCGAAGAGTAAAAAAATGCCAGATTCGCCAATGAAGTTTTCGTCAGTTGTGAAGGTTATTAATGGGGGAGGGGATAGAATTCCGTGATAAAAACTTATCGCTAATAAAATCAGTAAAATTGAAAAGGAAATTACGGATAAATTTCGGGTTGAGTACATGTATAAGTTTTGAGTTCAGATTATTTGCAAATTTAATGAAAAATGCTGAAATCATTAGCCACATTCTTATTTGATAGCTTGCAAAATACTTCCGATTAATCCTCTCAAAGTATCTAAATCATTTTCAGATAAGGTTACGAAAAGCCCTTTTTCAACTTCATCTATGTTTGAATGGGATTGATTTAATAAATTTACTTCTTTTCGGTAAGACTAATTCTCAGAATTCTTTTGTTTTCAACATCGACATTTTTAAGGATTAAATGTTTTAGTTCTAACGAAGCATCGGTCTCATTCATTGACTGTGGAGTCATCTTGAACCGTCAAAAAAGTTGAGCGGAAGCTAAATCACTTAGATTATCTTGTACAAAATTTAGAACAATAAATTACGAAAGAGTAATGATAGAACCCGACAAGACCTCATTCATTTGAGCGGCAATTTCAGTTTCAATTCTTTTAATAAGATAAACAGTTCTTGTAGCTATAAAACTAATTTTTCTACAATTAATAAAAAATTACTTATTTGGAATAAATAAATTGATACTGAAGCTGTTTAAACTTTCTTTTTTTTATTGATTTTACGTAAGAAAATGACTGAGAATGCCATAAAATGCAGTGACATCCAATTTCTGATTGAGAATTCAAACCTCACAATCAGTGCTTTAAAACCATCAAGGACTGGTAAAATACAGTGTTCCAACTTAAAATAGTACCGCTAAAAAATTGCTTCGTTGGCAATTCTCGCCATTGACAACCTGTTTTTAAACGATGTAAAATGGCTCCAATTATCTCATGAATTGGCACAGTAGGGTCAAATCCTCTACT
>NZ_CBABQS010000064.1:0-28370 GCF_964672035.1 Arcicella sp. | reverse complement strand
ACTTTTACAAACGTATCTTATAAAAGTCCCATCGGGACGACCCACATATTAAGGAGGTAATTTATTGCCTTCTTGAGTTTACTTTATCGTCAACGTTCCTGAACTTACTCTCATCGTTACTGGAATTCCACCGCCATTTAATGTGCCTTTTATGGATGTTTTTTCGGTGTCACCTTTAAAATTGTAGAGTGTTCCCGTATTGATTTTTTGAGCCGAACAATTTAAATCCACTCCTTTGTTCATGGGTATTTTCACAGTCATACTTCCCGATGAAACACTGAGATTCAAGTACTTACCTAATTCTAAAATTTCCGCATCCAAACTACCTGCACTGGTAACAGCTTCTAACGTGCCATAAATTTCACGCAACACAATTGAACCGCCCGAAGTTTTTACCAGAGATTCACCTCTCAACTCAGTAGCTTTGATGCTTCCGCCCGAGGTAATGGCGCTGATTGTTCCTTTCAAAGCATCTAAATTAATGCTTCCACCCGATGTTTTTAGGTCAATATCGCCATCGAGGTCATTGGCAGAAATACTACCACCCGAGGTTTTCAAGTCAATGTTTCCCGAACAATTATCAGCTGAAATACTTCCTCCTGAAGTGATGAGTTCTATTTTATTTTTGCAATTTTTAACCGAAATACTTCCGCCCGATGTTCTACCAGAGGCATTTCCTGTAATTCCTTTTACGGAAATACTACCACCAGAAGTATTCAAATCTGTAGTAATTTTTTCAGGTACAAAGGCTTTAAATGCAATACTGAGCGATCTTTTGCCCCAATTATTGGTTTTATTTTTCGAGAAAGCTACAATCGCATTTCCCTCTTGCGTAACACGCAATTCATAGTTTTTTAAACGTTCTTCCAATTCTTCTTTACTGAGGTCATCGTTTCCATTATTTCCCCGAATATATACTTCAATTTTAGCTTCAGAATCTGTTGAACCCACAACGGTAAGGCTACCGCCCGAAGTAGTCATTTTCAGATTCTTAATGGCATTTGCCGAAAATGATTTAACCATATAAGGTTTGTCGGTATCTTTCTGAGCTATAATAGCAAAAGAGACCAATAGAATGGCGAAAATTGTATTAAGTATTTTCATGATTTGTGAAGGTTTTATGATGCTTTTTGATAAGATGCGTTTGTCGATTAATAAGTTGCACGAATAATTTTTTATTCACGCAAAGTCGCAGAGACGCAAAGAAAATCTAAGAATAAGTCTTTACGTGTTTAAACTTCTTTACTCCTCTGCCACTTTGCCTCTTCGCCACTTTACACAAAATCAAACCACCCTCCCATCCAATAAATTGACGATTCTACTACCAACAGCGGCATTTTTTTCTGAATGTGTTACTTGCACAATCGTTACGCCTTCTTGATTCAAAGTTTTGAATAAATCCATAATTTCTTCGCCTTGTTTAGAATTTAGATTGCCCGTTGGTTCATCCGCTAAAATTAAATCTGGCTTGGTAATGACAGCTCTCGCAATGCCTACTAATTGCTGTTGTCCGCCCGATAATTGATTAGGAAAAAGGTCTTTTTTACCCACAATATTAAATCTATCCAACACATCAGCAACCATGGCTTTTCGTTCAGACGAACCGATGCCATGATACAACAAAGGTGTTTCGATATTTTCATAAACCGTCAATTCATCAATCAAATGATAGGCTTGAAAAACGAATCCGATGTGTTTTTTATAAAGCTCAGCTCGTTGTTTCTCCTTGATATTCAGCACGTTATTGCCTAAAAAAAGATATTGTCCTTCATTGGGTTCATCCATCATACCCATCACGTGCAAGAGCGTTGATTTGCCCGAACCCGAGGGTCCCATGATAGAAACGAACTCGCCTTTTTGGATTTCGAGACTCACATCACGAAGCACAAAAGCACGGTTTGCACCCGAATTATACCAGCGGAAAATGTTTTTGAGTTGTAGCATGATTTTGTTATATTTGAAGAAATAAATTTTAAGATTATGGAATTATTAATAGAAAACGAGATTTCACAATACGAACTCGAAAGAAATAAACCGATGCCAAGTAAAAACCACTCAATTGTTCAAGGAAATCTTACAACAGAAATAAATATTCTTTATCGCAAACAATTTACCTTAATGCCTGAGGTTGAGATATCTATGCCTGAAAAGCCTAATTGTGTTCCTGATATTGCAATTTATCCAAAATTAAAATTCAATTTTTTGGATGATGAAATTGCTATGACCGAAATGCCTCTAACAGCTATTGAAATCGTGTCACCTTCACAATCAGATAATGATATTCTCAAAAAAATCAACCGTTATTTCAATGCTGGCGTTAAATCTTGCTGGTTTGTATTGCCAGGTTTTAGAGCCATTTCTGTATATTCATCCATTAATAATTATGCGTTTTTCACTTCTGAAATGACTTTAATAGACCCAGCTACGGGTATTGAATTACCTTTAGGGGATATTTTTAGTTAATATAGTGAAAATGCTATGCCAAATATTTAATCTATTGATTATCAGATATTTGAATATTTTTTATAATTTAAAAACTGTTCGCTTTTGATACAATCATGTTCGATAATGGACGACATCAAAAAGACGGCATCACTTCACGCAATACCGTCTCTAGGTTCTTCTACTGTATAAAATTTGGTTTCTAATCAATCAACTTCTGTCTAACAAAATTCACCTCTTCCCGCACGTCAACTATTTGAGAAATCTTCATCAAATCTCCCAATAATTTCTTCAAAAAAGCTTGATGACTTTCAGATTTTTCGTTGAAAGAACGGTGATTTAAAGAGGTTTGAATTGAAGTCCATTCTTGGGTAAAATCCTTTAGATTTTCATCAAAATAAGTCTCCGTAAATTTCTCAAAAATATATTGTTCCGCTACTTCATTGGGATGAATTAAATCCGATTTATAGAAACGATAATCACGTAAATCATCCATCATTATTTCGTAGGATGGAAAATACTCAACTTCCTCATAATCAGTATTTAAGTAATGACAAGCCGCCCTCAAAATTGATTTCGAAACTTGATTTTCTGTTACGCCATCTTTGGTATGTCGCACGGGTGAAACCGTTAGAATTATCCTCAAATCTGGATTAATTTCCTTTAATTCTTTATGTAAAATCGAAAATCCTTTACAAATATCTTTCACGCTCAAAAGTTCTTTTTCAAACAAACTATTGGGCATTTTATGACAATTAGCTACGTGAATTTGTGGGTTCAGCAATTTGTAAATAAAGGCCGTTCCAAAAGTAATAATTAGATGATTTGTGGTAGGAAGTTGGCAATTGATAGCAAAAATGGTTTGGTTAATTTGCTCCTTTAAATTTTCCTTTGAATTACTGATAAATTGAGAATGAAAATCATAGTGAAACCACATTTCTTGGTTTTCAACGTACAAGCGTTCATCCCCTCCCTGATAAGAAGGTGAGAGAATTTTAAAGATTGAAAGCGGATTAAAAAGTGTTCCGAAGGGATTAACTAATACGTCTAATTTATTGTTTCTCAGTTGATTGCCCACTACATCCGCAAAACAAGAACCCAACGTTAAGGTTTGAGAATCAAGCGAAATTTTATGCTTCGATGGTGGAATTTGGAAAGTTGTTCTAAAATTTTGCATGTTGTTTTTTTGGGAGGAACTTCCTAAAAGTTTTATGGAATAAATTTAATTCATTTATCTTTACACAGTCCAAAACAAAAAGGGATAAAAAGAAAAAGAAGAATTTAATTTCCTCTTTATCTTTTCATCCCTTCTTCCTTTTTTCCTGAATTTTATCTCTCTTTCACCGTAAATTTCAACGTATCGGCATTAATACCCGTGAAAATACCCAATCCGTTGGTGATGGTTGTTGGAGGCGTACTGATGTTCTGTGACGTCGTTCCTGAGGTATTATACAGCGCAACATAGTCTGGATTAACTTTCAAAAGGACGATGTTGTATTTTCCGAAATATAAAAACTGTTGAGAACGCAAAGTGGTAGTAACTCCCTGCACTGGCTGGCTTCTGAAACGACGTTGAAAATTATTTACCGTGGTCGAACTCGTGGTTGGTAAGGTAATAATTAAGTCTGGTTTTGTTTCAACATTATCCGCCACTACAAAATGATATTCATTACTTGGATTAGACCAAGTTAAATTAACTTCTTGGTTTCCATCGACATTTCTTCCAAAACCACCCGTTGTGGTAATAACTTGTCGAGTACGAACGATAGATGCCAAATCCGAAGTCAAACTTACAGGTTTTGTTGGAATAATAGTACTGGCAGAGACAACTTTTCCATTATAGCTAAATGATAATGCGTACGTTACGCCAACTTTTAATCTCACGTTATCATCTGATTTATATAAAGTATCTTGAAACGGTTTCAGAAGATACGTTTTGCCATCCCCTATTACTGTAATATTCAAACCCGAAATAAAGGTTTCAACATTTGTTACATCTTCGCTGTACGCAATTTCTTTTTTTACTTTTATCGTGATGGGTTGATTTGGGATTAAATAGCCCTCAACAATTGCTTTTGCTCCGCCAGGAATGCTTGCATTGTCCTTATCACAAGAGGTAAAAAGCCCAATTCCTAACCCTAAAATAGCGACAAAAAAGTAAGCTTTTTTATATGTTGAATATGATTTCATTGCTTCAATTTGATAGTTTGATTTTGTGTAAATTTGAAACACATAAAACCAAAAATATTTTTAATAATTAAAAAATTCTTACTCTTTTTTTATAATCTATTAACTATTTAAACTTATAAGTAAACGTAATATTTGGGGTGAAGCCTAAATAATTTACATCCGTTATTGATAAATATTTTTGATTGGTGGTTGCATCAGTAACAGTTTGGTATTTTTTGTACCAAACATTTGTACGTCCATAAAGATTGTACAACGATAAACCGATACTTCCATGCCCGAAGTTGTAAGTCGCTGAAACATCCATACGATGGGCTGCTGGCAAACGGTTTCCATTCGTGGTTGACGGGTCGGTAAAATCTTTTTCTGAACCATCTAATAGTTTTACGGTATAACCACCTACAATAGAAGTATAAGGCTTTCCAGTGGCGTAAATCCAAGTAGCTCCTAAATCCCAACGTCCTAATTTATAAATATTTACCGATTTGAATTCATGCCTAACATCAAAATTTGACGGGAATGGATCTGGCGAGAATTGCAAAATAGTTTTTTCAGATTTTGCTAAGGTATAACCTACCCAACCCGTATAATCACCAAATTTCTTTTGAACCAAAAAGTCAATTCCTCTCACTTTACCCGTTCCATTAAAGAAAGTTTCTTGGGCTAAAAGACCTCGACCAATCTGCGGAGCAAATCGTAAAGTATAACGAGAATCATTGTCAATGTCTTTTACGTAGCCTTCAACGTCAAAAAGGTAATCATCCAATTCGTAACTAAATCCTAAAATATAATGTCTGGAAGTGGTAACGGGCAAATATGAATCGTTGGCTAACACCCAGAAATTACGACTACCGTTTGAAATATCTTCACGTTCAACTTGTTTGGCAAATTGGTTATAAATTCCCCAAGCACCTTTAATTTTCAAACGGTCGTTTACCACAAAACTCGCCGATAAACGTGGTTCGAAATAAGTCTTTGCGGTTGGACTAAAGTACGAAGCTCTAATACCCCCTTTCACCGTCAATTTTCCTAAATGTGCTTCATCCTGTAAATAAGCAGCCAATAAGGTTCCTTGGTCATGTTTGGCAATAATTTGAATCGTATCATTTTGGCTATAGGTATAATCAATATTCAATCTATTGGCTTGCACACCAAAAAGTACATTATTTTTAGGAGAAGTTTTATATTCTACATCAAATTTTGCGGAGAAATCTGTCAAATTATTCGATTCTAATGAACCGAATTTAACCGTTTGTATTTCCGTTCCACGAATAAAGCTGGCCGAATTAGTGTTATCTCTATTACTGAAAAAATTAGAATAACTTACCAACGTGTTGGTGTAAAATTTATCACTCCAACGCTTAGACCATTTTAAACTTGAACCTGTATTTCCCCATTTTGAAAGGTCGGTATTACTAAAACCGCCATTTCCTCCAAATGGCGAAGTTATGTTCTGTGAATTATCTAACACATCGTCCCCATTATAAACACTCAGAGAAATATTCTCATTTTCTGATGGTTTGAAAGTTACTTTTCCATTCAAATCATAAAAATAAGAACTCGCTGTTTGGCTACTCTGCAATTGACGACGACCACCTCCACCAAGTTGTGCATTGGTACTGCTTGAATTGAAGGTATCAAATATTTTGTTATAAAGTGGTCCTGCCCATGAACGTCTGCCTGCTACCGAGAACGTTAAGCGTTTATCTTTATTCAGAATTGGTCCTTCAGCCCAAAAATTGGCACTTAATAAGGTAATGTCTCCGCCAAAATTTCTTTCACGTTTATTACCGTCCTTACTGGTAATTTCCACTACGGAAGAAATACGTCCGCCAAATTTGGCATCAAAACCACCTTTGTAAAGTTGAACATCTTTGATTGGGTTTGAGTTAAAAGCCGAAAAGAATCCATATAAATGGTCTACGTAATAAACGGTAAATCCATCGTACAGAACCAAATTCTGGTCGGGCGTTCCCCCACGTACATACAAGCCCGAAGATGATTGATTGGCAGCACTAATTCCGGGCATCAATTGGAAAGCACGAAATATATCTTTTTCGCCAATATTTGGTAATTTAGCAATATTCCGAGGAGTCATCTTGAACATACCGATGGTTTCGGCAGCTTTCAAAACTTCGGTTTTTTCACCTTTCACCACTACTTCATCCAATTCAGCGTTATCAGGTTCCATCTCAATAGTTACACCACTAATAGGAGCATCCGGTACGAGTTTGATGGTCGTTGTGATGTATCCGATATAACTCAAAATCAAGGTTGTGGTATCCGTTGGTACTTTCAACAAAGTAAAATATCCATCCACATTGCCCTGCGTACCTGATTTGTTGCTTCTAATGGAAACATTTACAAAAGGCAATGGCTCAGAAGAACGTGCATCAATTATTTTTCCCGTAAACGTGAAACCGTATTTGGTAGGAGGCTTATTAGAAGCACGATTATTAACAATGGCTATTTTAGGACGTTCGGCTTGAACTTCTCCCACCTTCACTTCTGGCATTGGCATATTTGGCGCAACGATTGGGCTTACGCCCGCATTACCACCATAATACGTACCACTGTTGTAACTACTTTTCACATAGACTTTTTGATCTTTTGAAATGATATTTACCACTTGGTTATCATCTACGTAGAATTTTAATCCAGAACCTTTCAAAAGTCCTTTCATGCCTTCTTCCACAGTCATATTATCGAACCAAAAACTGGCATAAACGCCTTTCACTTTTGTTGGTTCATATTTGAATTTTACGCCTGTCTTTACTTCCAAATCTTGCAAGATTTCAACTAATTGACGATTATTGTAAAATTCATCTTTGATGGTAACCCCCGTAGAAGTAGTTATCTGCGAAAATCCCCTCAACGAGAACAATAATATGGTGGTTAATAAAAAAAGTTTTTTCATTATAATTATTTATTGAAACGAATACAAAGTTAGGGCAATCTTTCCAGAAATTGCCATGCCATAAGTTAATACTCAAGAAGAGAAAGGGATTTTCTACGGATAATACGTAAAATTGAAGTTAAATATTGTTAAAATAATGTTTAGCTTTGAGTTGTGAGCAATGAGATTTTGAAAAGTTGCAGAAGCGCATCTTGAAATCGTTTTAATTTTATGAATTGAAATGGTCACATAAACTTATTGCTCAAAACTCATTGCTCAAAGCTAATTATTGTCCAATCAACTTAAAAAATTCCTCCGAATAGCTTTCACTAATTGGAATTTGGGCAGCCCCAATTTTTATTTTCAGATTTCGAATAGATTCTATTTTATCTAGTGAAACAATGAATGATTTATGCACACGAAAAAATTCGGAAGATGGCAATTTTTCCTCGATTGCTTTCATCGTCATGCGAGTTACAACAATTTTATTAGAAGAATTAAGATGAATTTTAACGTAATCTTTCAATCCTTCGATAAAATTAATCTCATCCGTTTTTATTTTAACTAACGAATAATCAGCATTAACGAATATCGTAGAATTTTTAGGTTCGTCGGCAGGTTCAATTATGAGGCTTTTTTGCTTTAAATTATGTAATGTATATGCTTTGTTGACGGCTTTCAAAAAACGCTCAAAGTCGATTGGTTTTAATAAATAGTCAATCACATTCAAGTTAAACCCTTCTAAGGCATATTGTTTATAAGCCGTCACAAAAATCACCATTGGGCTATTTGGTAGGCTTTGCAAAAATTGCACACCCGTAATTCCTGGCATTTGAATGTCTAAGAAAATTAGGTCAATTTCCTGATTTTGAAGCACTTCCATCGCTTCGAAAGGGTTTTTGCACCGTTTCACAAGATTCAAGAAGGGTACTTTATGGATATTGTCCTCAATCAAATCAAGGGCAAGATTTTCGTCATCGACGGCTATACAGTTGAGCATTTTTTATTACTTAATTTATCCAATTACCAATTTAATTACATAAACATCATCTTCATTTTTAATGGTAAGTTGGTGATTATCAGGATATAATAATTCTAATCTCCGCTTTACATTATTCAATCCAATGCCTGATGCACTATCCTTTACCTCCTTGAATTGTCGGTTTACTTTATTTTTGACTTCAAAAATTAAACGGCCGTTTTCAGTACGCAAATTAATATCAATCGTTGGGTTTAGAATCATTCCTACCCCATGTTTAAACGCATTTTCTACGAAAGGTATCAACAACATTGGCTCAATAGATTGCGATTCATCCAAATGATTATCGCTAAAATTTATCTCAATATCATCCCCAAAACGCAGTTGTTGCAGTTCAATATATGCTCTTAAATATTGGCTTTCACGATCAATCGTAACTTTGGCATCGTCTGATTCGTACAACATATAACGCATCAAATCGGAAAGTTTCACTACCACAGGCTCAACCCTTTCAGGTTTTCTACGAGACAATGAAACGATACTATTCAACACATTAAAAATAAAGTGTGGACTAATCTGTGAACGTAAAAAAGATAATTCTGATTTCAATTTCTCCGTTTCCTGTTCCTTTTTTTCTTGCTCGCTCTTCAAATTATTCGAAATAAGTCGATAAGCCGTACTGATTGCCAAGAAAAATAATAATTGAAAAGTTGGTCCAGTGCGTGGAACGTACTGATTTTTAAAAAATAAGAATGCAATTAAAGAATTAAACAGAAATATTAAAACAATCAAACCCAATGCAGTTATTAAATAAGCCCAAATTCTTTTTTTTTGAAAGACATTGGGTATTAATATCTCACTGTTGATATAGAAAAAAGGGATATTAATAAAGGCAAAAAAAGCAAAAAATTGGGTAACAGTTAATCCTTTTTCATATTGAATTTTGGGAGCCCCTGGTACCATAGGTGCAGGTGCTAAGAGAAACGGCAAAGCCAACACAAAAGCCCAAAAGGCAAAGTGCAAGAAAATGATTTGATATTTTGGCAGTGTGGTCGGTTGCATTGGAATGATTTTTTTACAAATCTAACGAATTTAGGCTTTCAGAAAAATAGATTCGTACGTGCAATTCATTTCTGCCGACCATTCGAGTTTTTTAGGCGATATAAATACAAAAAGGGTTTCTGAAATATTCCAGACCCCCTTTTTGATATCAAGAAACCCCTCTTTACAAAGTACGTTTCAATTCTTTCATTTCGTAACATTCAACTACATCGCCAATTTCAATATCGTTGAAATTCTTGATTGATAGACCACATTCGTAGCCAAATTTAACACTCGCTACATCGTCTTTGAAACGTTTTAAGGCTGAAATCTCTCCTTCGTGAACTACCACGAAATCACGAATAATACGAATTTTATCCGAACGTTTCACCGTTCCATCCAATACGTAAGAACCTGCAACCGTTCCAACTTTCGTAATTTTGTAAACCTCACGAACTTCAATATTTGCCGTAACAACTTCCTCAAATTTAGGCGCTAATAAGCCTTCCATCGCATCACGAACATCATCAATTGCTTGGTAGATGATTGAATAAGTACGTATTTCGATTTGCTCATTCTCTGCCAAACGGCGGGCGTTTGTACTTGGACGAACTTGGAATGCCACAATCACCGCATCGGAAGCCGAAGCTAACAATACATCTGATTCTGAAACTTGTCCAACTCCTTTGTGGATAATTCTTACTTGTACTTCTTCGGTTGATAGTTTCAATAATGAATCCGATAAGGCTTCTACTGAACCATCCACGTCACCTTTCACAATTACGTTCAATTCTTTGAAAGTACCAATTGCCTTACGACGACCAATCTCTTCCAACGTAATGTGCTTACGAGTACGTAATGATTGTTCACGGATAATTTGTTCACGTTTGTTGGCAATTTCACGTGCATCACGCTCATTTTCCATTACGCTCAATTTATCACCCGCTGCTGGCGCTCCACCCAAACCTAATACTTGTACTGGAATTGATGGACCAGCTTCTTTTAATTTATTTCCACGATAATCGAACATTGCTTTCACACGTCCGTAGTGAGCTCCTGCGAGCATCATATCGCCAACTTTCAAAGTTCCAGCTTGTACCAAAATATTAGCAACGTATCCACGACCTTTATCCAATGAGGCTTCAACAACCGTACCGATGGCACGTTTATTAGCATTGGCTTTCAAGTCTAACATTTCTGCTTCGAGCAATACTTTTTCTAACAATTCATTAACCCCCGCTCCTGATTTAGAAGAAATCTCTTGCGTTTGATATTTACCACCCCATTCTTCAACAAGAATGTTTTTGATAGATAATTGTTCACGAATTTTCTCCGTATTTGCACCTGGCTTATCTACTTTCGAGAAGGCAAACACAATTGGCACACCTGCAACCATTGCGTGATTGATAGCTTCTTCCGTTTGTGGCATCACCGCATCATCCGCTGCAATTACGATAATGGCAACGTCAGTTACTTTCGCCCCCCTTGCACGCATGGCTGTAAAGGCTTCGTGACCAGGCGTATCTAAGAATGTTACTCTTCTACCATCATCTTGTTTCACAGAGTATGCTCCAATATGTTGGGTGATACCCCCTGCTTCACCTGCTGCAACTTTCGCACGACGGATATAATCAAGTAAAGATGTTTTACCATGATCCACGTGACCCATAATCGTTACGATTGGGGCTCTTGGTAATAAATCTTCTGGTGAATCTGGTTCGTCTGGAACTGATGAATCAATTTCTTCTTCGGCTGATACAAATTGTACTTCAAAACCGAATTCTTCCGTAATCAAAGCGATTACATCAGCTTCAAGGCGTTGATTTATCGAAATGAACATACCCAAACTCATACAAGCCGAGATAACTTCATTAATCGAAACATCCATCATCGAAGCCAATTCAGAAGCTGAAATATATTCAGTTACCTTTAATACTTTTGCTTCTTCGTCTTCCGCTAATTGACGTTGTTCATTTCTATCAGCACGGAATTTACGTTTTTCACGACGTTCCTTCGCTCCAAAGTTCGACTTATTAGACTGTCCTTGCAGACGAGCCATTGTTGCCTTAATTTGGTCTTGAATTTGCTTTTCAGTTACTTCGCCTTTTGGAATTGGTTTAGCTCCAGGAGTTGTGTTTGTATTCGCACCACCTTTATTACCTTTATAATTAGGACTATGTCCAGTTCTGTGGTTATTGCTATTACCGCCTCCACCTTGTCCTGGCGTAGTATTTCTCGTCCCAGTTCCAGGAGTGACTACTGGTTTTGGTGCATTTGGATCAACTGGAGCGCCATCCTTTTTCGGACGAGGCACCCCTCTTTCATTACGAATTTCAGTTTCTGTAACTTTTGCTCCACCAGGCTTATCAATACGTTTCCGTTTCTTCTTGTTATTATTATTATTGTTATTGCGGTTGTTCCCACCACGTGGTGTTTCAACGGGTAATTCAATCTTACCCAAAACTTTCAATCCTCGCAATTGCTCGCCTTTTGCTTCGATTAATTCAACTGATGAAGTATCGTCAGGAATGGCATCATTACGACCCAATTTCTGAACTTTATTATCGACTGGTTGAGCTGGCTTTTGATTGTTTTGAATACTACCAACGCCAATAGGAGTTCCAATAGCTTGACGACTTGGAAGGACTTGATTAATTCCTCCTTGTGGTCTTATTGGTTGATTATTATCTCTATTTTGTGATCTTGGACTGTTATTTCCTTGACCTCCACCTTGTTGTCTGTTTGGGTTTTGGCTATTATTTCCCTGACCTCCACCTTGTGGTCTGTTTGGATTCTGGTTATTATTTCCCTGACCTCCACCTTGTGGTCTGTTTGGATTCTGGCTATTATTACCTTGTCCTCCACCTTGTGGTCTTGGTTGATTTTGGTTATTTTGCTGCTGAATTTTAGGAGCATCAACAACAGGTTTCGTAGCTTCTACGACTACTGGTTTTGGTACTTCTATTTTCACTTGCTCAACGATTTTTGGTGTTTCTACCACTACTGATTTCGCCTCTTCAATCTTAACAGGCTCTACGATTTTTGGTATTTCTACCTTTGATGTTTCTATCACTACTGGTTTCACCTCTTCCACCTTCACGGGCTCAACGGCTTTTGGTGCTATTGCTGGTTTCACCTCTTCGACCTTCACAGACTCTACGGTTTTTGGTACTTCTACCACCGCTGCTGGCTTTACTGGAATAACATTTCCTTTAGCGTCCAAATCCATTTTACCCACTACCTTGAAAGGAACCTCAGCTTTCACTTCAATTTTTTCAGGTTCTACTGCCTTTTCAACGCTCGGTGCTTCCGTAACAACTGCAACTGATTCAGTTTTTGGTGCATTACGTGAATACAAAGGCATATAATCATCGTCCTGTCTTTTTACAGGGACAAAAACTTCTTCCTCCGAAGCCTTTTGATTGGCAGGAGAAGATTCTTGCAAAAGACCGCTTGCCCCAAATTCCTTGGCAACGATTTTTAGTTGTTCAAAATTTAACTTAGCGTTGGGATTGTTCTCGACCTTATGACCCTGCACAGAAAGCTTTTGCACGATGGTTGAGGTACCCACGCCAATTTGCTTTGCCACAAGGCTCAAACGCATCATTTTGTCTTCTGTCATACTTGTTAATTGATACTTTTCTATAATGTTATTTGTTGTAATTGTGTATTAGAGTGACTGAGCCGAAGGAATTGGGTGGGAAAACTAAATGGTCGATACACTCAGTCACTCTATCACACAATTACTTTTTAAACTTATTCAAACTCGGAACGTAGGATTGTTAAAATGTCGTTCACCGTTTCTTCTTCAAGTTCAGTACGGCGAATTAATTCTTCGCTGTCCAATGCCAGAACTTGTTTGGCAGTATCCAAACCGATTTTGTGTAATTCAAGAATCACCCAGTCTTCGATTTCATCAGAGAATTCTGTTAAGTCCACGTCTTCATCGTCCACCTCTGATTCTTTAATATCACGGTAAACGTCTAATTCATAACCTACTAACTTCCCTGCTAACTTAATGTTTTGCCCACCCTTACCAATTGCCAGTGACACTTGGTCTGGTTGTAAATACACCGCAATGCGTTTTTTCTCTTTATCAATCTTCATCGAACTCACTTTGGCAGGGCTTAAAGCACGACCCACTAAAAGTTCAAGATTTTCCGTATAATTTATAACGTCAATGTTCTCATTTTGTAGCTCACGAACAATTCCGTGAATACGAGAACCTTTCATACCTACACACGCACCCACTGGGTCAATACGGTCATCATACGATTCTACGGCTACTTTTGCACGCTCGCCAGGCTCACGTACAATTTTACGAATCATGATTTGACCATCATAAATCTCTGGTATTTCTTGTTCAAACAAACGTTCCAAAAACACAGGAGAAGTTCTCGAGAGAATAATCTTCGGTGTTCCATTGTTCATGTCTACTTTGTGGATAACCGCTTTCACAGCCTCACCTTTCTTAAAACGGTCTTTCTGGATCATCTCTGATTTTGGAAGCGTCAATTCATTACCTTCACTGTCAGTGATAATAAATTCTTTTCCAATAATCTGATACACATCACCCGAAACCATTTCACCAACCAAATCCTTATATTTCTCAAAAAGACCTTCTTTTTCTAAATCTTTAACTTTTTGAATAAGTGTTTGGCGAGCCGTCTGGACGATTCTACGACCAAAGTCTTCTAATTTTACTAATTCTGCTACTTCTTCGCCAATTTCGAAATCTGGTTCAATTTTCTTGGCTTCTTCCAAAGGTATTTTATCGTAGTCCCAAATGTCTTCTGAATTATCATCAACGATTTCACGAGTACGCCACATTTCTAAGTCACCACTATCGGGATTGATAATAACATCAAAATTTTCATCTGTTCCGTATCTCTTACGAATCATGGTGCGGAAAACTTCATCCAGCACTTTTATCATCGTTGGGCGATCAATGTTTTTTTCTTTTGCAAAGTCGGCAAACGACGAAATTAATTCTGCACTATTCATCTTTTCATAATTTTAAATGAAAGTTGGCTATTAGTTATTGGTTAGTTACTGGTTATTGGCTTGCAGTTCAATCTGAATTCCTAATTCCTAACCCTTAATCCCTAATCCCTGATTCATTATTTAAACGATATTTGTACTTTGGCTTGTTGAATATTCCCAAAAGGAATGTTTACACTTTCGATGGGTACAACTTTTTTGCCTTTTGATTTCTTTAGTTCTTCTTTGAAAACGATTTCTTCATCAGTTACGTTCTCTAATGCGCCAATTTTCTCTCCACCTTCCAGTAATTGCAATTTCAAATTTCTGCCAATATTTTTTGCATATTGACGTTTCAAAAGAAGTGGTTGATCAATGCCTGGCGAAGATACTTCCAGATTATATGCGTCTTTTATCAATTCATTTGTTTCGATAAAATGGGCCAATCTTCGACTAATGGAAGCACATTCTTCAATTTTAATACCTTCATCGGTATCTAAAAGTATGGTAATTGTTTGGCGAATTTTGCCTTCTCCCACTTTCACTTCGACAATAAAAATTCTATCGTCTTCCAGATATGGTTGAAGCAATTCGGTTATTTGTTCTTTGGTCATTCAATTTTCGTAGCACAGACTTCAGTCTGTCTGTTCGTCCGCTTTACAGACTAAAGTCTGTGCTACGGAACTCAAATTTAGAAAACAAAAAAGAGGGATTTACGACCCCTCTTCCTTTAAATTCTTCCGCAAAATTAATGAATTTCTTATCAAAAAACAAGTATTTTGAGGGGGATTAAATATAAAAACCTGATTTCTATGAATTTGCATAAATAAAAGGGTTAAAATGCTGAAAATTACAAAAGAATAGTATATTTGAGATATAAATAACACACTTATGTCAATAATAAAATTAAAATCAGAATTTCATAAACTCATTGGTAGTATTGAAAATGAGGCTCGTTTGCAGGATTTATATGATTCTGTGACTTTTTATTTAGGACAAGATTTAACTTTCGTTATTGAAAATTCTCATGCTTTCAAAATAAGTTGGACTGACAACCCCAAAGAAAATATTAACGATATTACTAATTATTTGTTTAAGGAATGGACATTTGAGGTAGCCGGAGAATTTACTAACAATCTTATTGACCAAGCATAAAGGCTTGAGAAAATGCCATTTATGGGAAAAGAACATCCTGAATTAGATGCTGTTAGAAAACTAACGGTTCTTCCACACAATATTATTTTTTATACAATTTTGAGAAACGAAATAATAATTTTAAAGGTGTTAGACTCACGAAAAAAATAATCTCATATTAACCTCCGCAAATTAATGGTTGCAAAAAATATTTTCCCTTCTCTTTTCATAATTAAATTAATATTTTTCCCTTCTCCTTTTTGAAATAATTTATAAATTTCGCTAATCGTAATCTCTTTAGAAGACTTATTGTTGATAAACATCATACGGTCGCCCTGCAAAAGACCCGCATCTTCAGCGGGTGAATGTTCGAGAACTCTATCAACGGTATATTCATGATAATCATCTCCTTTTGCCATGAGTTCAATCCCACTCATATTGTGTTCAAAGGGTTCTTTCATACGGCGGTTGATGGGCTTCAAAACAATGTATTGGTCACGATAATTAAACGTTATTTTAAATCTCCGCAAAAACTCACAACCGATATTTCCTTGACGTTCAATTAACTCCATCCCTTTGATGCGATACGAAGAACTGTCGGGAAAGGAAGCCACTAAGTTTTTCATTTCAAATTTTCCTAATCTCAATTTAGAAATTCTCCCTAAACTTCCATTAATAATACCGCTCAAACCACGCCCTAACTGTGCTTTTACCACCTTTTCGGGCATTGGAATGCCATTGTAGCGGTTGGCATCAATAGAGATGGCATGACCTGCTCCTGTATCTAACACTACTTTTAAGGGTAAATTTTGTTTATCATTAATCAATTCAACCGTACTCAGATAAGGCTTATTTTCTTCAATAGTTATCGGGAATCGTTGTCCTTTTTGGGGTTTGTATTTATAATGTTCAGGATTTTCAAGGATGATTTCATTGGTTCCGAAATCAATCGTTACAGTAAAACGATTAAAGATTTCATAACCAATAATACCATGAACTGGACTACCCACAAACTCACTCAATTTGAGTACATCTTCTTTCAAAACAACTAAATTCTGGCGGTAACCAATCATATCGCCCATCGTAATGGTATTGTCCAACACAATTCCTGCTTCAATATCCGTTCCTTCCCCTGCGCCAGAGATTTTAACATTACGAGCAAATTTCATGAATTGCTTTTTGGCAATTTCAGGGTCGGTAATTAAAATTGAACTTACGCCAGTATCTAAAATAAAACGTAAAGTGTCTGAGTTATTGACTTTTACGGGTACTATTACTAAATTTGCTTGAAATTCAAACGGTATTCTTGTTATCTTCCGCCTTTTAGCAAGCTGAAATCCAAATCTTTCGTCAGAAACAGGCTTTAATTTTACCGTCTTAGCAGTCGGCGTGACCTCTATTTCGAGGTTCGAAATTACTTGCCTTTCGGGTATTTTTCCCTCTTGCCCATAATTAAAATATGGAATTGCCAAGAGTAGGATTATTTTTAACCAAGAGCGTTTCATGTGTGTTTGAAAATTTTTTTTTCAAATTTGATTGAATTTTAGTTGATTGACAGAATGATATTTCCTGCCAACGAAATATCTACTATTTTCACTCTAAGATAGGTAAATTTTTATAAATATTCAAATATATTGTATTAATTTTCAAATACTTGTCTCAAAATTGCATAAATCTTAACCCAAAAAAATCATGTCCACCGTTCTCCGTAAAGTAAGTATTATTTTGACGTTAGCCCTACTGGTTAGCTCGTGTGTAAGCCAAAAACAATACACTGATTTAGTCAAAGATAAAGATCGTCTTGATGTAAATGTTGAGCGTTCTCATAAAGAAATCAGAGAACTGAAAGAGGTAAAACTCACCTTAGAAGACCAGATAAAGGCTAAAAATGTGGAAATCACAAAATTAGAGCAGCAGGTTAATATTTTTAAACGCCAAAATGAAGAAATAGGGTCTAAATTTAATATGTTAGACGAACAAATGAAAAAAATGACGGTTGATTTAGAAGCAAAAAAATCTGAAAGTGCCTCATTAATAGCCAGTTATGAACAAAAAATTACTGAATTGCAAATTGCCAATGCCGCTATGGGGGCTCGTTCATCTTCCCGTAGCAAAGCATTAGCGGCTCGAAAAGCAAAAATAAGAAAAGCAAAAGTTGCTTTACCAGCCGCTTTGAAAATATAAGTATTTGTTATTTATTACTGGTCATTAGAAAGAGATAGCAATCAGTTATCTCTTTTTTTTTATCAGGTAAATTATTGATAATCAAATACTTATTTTTCAATAAAAGATTAAAAACTATTAACAAATAGACAATTATTATCGCCGCAACCGCTAATAAATAACTAATAACTTGACCCTAAATTGGGAATTAAAGATTGCCATTCTTAATTTTACAAAAACTAATCAAGTATAAAATGAGAAAGAAAATTGTTGCAGGAAACTGGAAAATGAACAAGTCGATGGAAGAAGCCATGATTTTGGCATCGGAAGTTGTTCACATGGTGAAAGATGAAGTTAATTCTGAGGTTCAAGTTATTATCGCACCACCAGCCCTCTATTTAACCACTTTACAAAAACATACTGAGCCGGTTGCCAACATGGGAATTGCCGCTCAAAACTGCTCAAATAAGGCTTCTGGTGCTTATACAGGTGAAATTTCAGCTTCGATGTTGAAATCAATCG
Source organism: Arcicella sp. (assembly GCF_964672035.1). NCBI lineage: Bacteria > Pseudomonadati > Bacteroidota > Cytophagia > Cytophagales > Flectobacillaceae > Arcicella > Arcicella sp. The sequence continues at coordinate 10,026 of NZ_CBABQS010000064.1, read as the reverse complement.
GGGTTACACACGTGCTTGTTGGACACTCAGAACGTCGTCAGTATTTCAATGAAACTAACGAACAATTAACAGAGAAAGTGAATATCGTTTTAGAAAATGGCATGACACCTATTTTCTGTTGTGGTGAATCTTTGGAACAACGTCAGGCCGAAGGTTTCTTTGAATTTGTGGCATCACAATTAACGGATAGCCTTTTTCACCTTTCAGCAGAAGATTTTGGTAAAGTTGTGATTGCCTACGAACCTATCTGGGCGATTGGCACGGGCTTAACCGCATCATCTACTCAGGCACAAGAAATGCACGCTTATTTGAGAGGCCATTTAACGACAAAATATGGTCAAAATGTTGCGGACGAAACTTCGATTTTATACGGTGGAAGTTGTAACGAAAAGAATGCTGAAGAAATATTCTCTCAACCAGATGTGGACGGAGGATTAATCGGTGGAGCATCTTTGAAGTCTCGTGAGTTTACGAATATTGCGAAATCGTTTTAAAGATTAGGGATTAGGGATTAGGGATTAGGGAAAATCTATTTTCAAGTTTTAGAGTTCTTCATGCTGAAAATATTTTACCTAATCCCCAATTACCTAATATCATACCTTCCCAAAATTGGATAATGGTCAGAAAGTTTTACATTGTTAAAAGTCTTAAAATCAAGCACTTTAATTGATTCTGAACAAAATTGATTGTCTATTCTCACAATTCTTGGGCTTCGGTTCAAAGTAAACCCAAAGCCATTCCCTGCTTCTTCAAAGGCATTTTTTAGCCTGTCTCTAATACTTCCATAGGCATTTCCGTAGGGCGTTTCATTGAAATCTCCGCAGAGAATTACAGGATATGGACTATCATTAATAAGTCTTTTGATGGGTTCAATTTCTTCGGAATGTTGTTCAAACCCTCTTTTAAGGGATGAAATAATGCCTTTCCCCTCCTTTTTTGCCTCCTCATAAGCCTCCCCTTTCATTTCACTAACAACTTTATTTACCCTAATTCCCATTGATTGCAATTGGATATTGATGACCCTAATAGTATCCTTCTTTCGGGCAATATCCGCCATCAAATAGCCGTTGGCATTACTCCGTCCGAAAGTCTTTCCATCACGATTAATGATGGGATAGGCTGAGAAAATAATCAAGCCTATCATACCAGGATTCCACTTTTCTTTATTACTAACGAAATAAGGAGTTTCTTTCAACATGGGTATTAAACTCTGAAAGTTTTCATTATCATCTACATTATAAAATTCCTGAAAACACTTTATATCTGCTTCATAATCAATGCAATAAGATATTAATTTCTTAGTTTTTTCAATATTGTTATTATCCCCATAAAAACCAAAAACATTGTAACTAAAAACAGATAAGGAGTTTGTAGCTCGTTGTGGGTCTTTGAAGGCAATTGTACGTTTGATAAATGGGTAACCTAAAGCCAAAATCAAGATGGGCAAAATAGCTCTGGCAGGACGTATAAAAAGCCATGTGAAGGCAATAATAAAGCATCCCAACATGGCAAATGGAAGGCTCATCATCACAAATCCTGCCGACCAATGGTCAAGCACGAGTGTGTAAGAAAACAAGTACGTTATCAATGTGTAAATACACACGGGCAAACTCGTAAGCCAAAGCAAGGACGTGGCAATTGTTTTGAACATATATAATCCTAATGATTAGTTTTGGCAAATGTAAGGATTTTATTGATTTTATTTCCTTAATAAATTGTATCGTTAAGAATTAATTCCTAATTTTGCAGTCCGTTTCAGAAAGAACTGAAAATTAAGTCTATTATATCGCCTTAAAAGCGATTTTACATAACTAAAATAAAGAGTAATCATGGCTAAGGTTTGTCAATTAACAGGAAGAAAAACACAAGTAGGAAATAATGTATCACACGCTAACAATAAAACGAAGCGTAAATTTTTCCCTAATCTTCACACAAAGAAATTCTTTTTAGAGTCGGAAGGCGTTTGGGTACAATTAAAAGTATCTGGAAAAGCAATCCGTACTATCAACAAAAATGGCTTAGAAGCCTCTTTAGTTGCTGCTGCTCGCAGAGGAACTTTGACTTTGTAATCCTGAGCTCATAAAAATATTAAGAACCTTCTCAACGTTGTTGGGGAGGTTTTTGCGTGTATATTCAAATTTAATTTTTGAAATTATCAATATCAAATGCTGAGTGTTGAAGTTGATATAGTTGGATTTCGTTGTTTACTTTGAAATTGATAATTGAACATTGGAAATTAATTTTAAAATTTTGAACTGAATAAATATGCTCTCTTCCTCCGAAAAAAATCGTTATCAAAAACATTTATTACTTCCACAAATATGATTAGAAGGGCAAATAAAGCTAAAAAATGCGAAAGTCTTGGTAGTCTTACGGCTCGGTACCTCATTAATGACTACTGTGTAAAACTCAATAAACCCTTTGTGTACGGAGCAATTTATCAATTTGAGGAACAATAAGTGTCTCCCTTTAATTTTAAGGATACAAACGGCCATTTGAGTCCTACTTATCGCTGTCTTTTCCCCTAACAACCTTCTGAGTTAGAAATTCCAAATTGTGCTACGATTGGGGTGTATTAGGAATTCTGCCTGGAATGTTAGGAATGTACCAAGCCAACGAAGTAATTAAAATGATTACGGGCATTGGCACGGTGTTGAGTGGATAACTTTTGCTGGTAGATTTATTGGAAAATACCTCCCAAAAAATAAAAGTGAACCGCAGAAAAAATGCCGAAAAAATAATATTTCCATTAAGAGAAATAAACAAAAAACAACTAATAATCAAGAAATTAAAAAATCAATGACGGTTCAAGAGTTACACCAAAGGATAGAAAAACAGGAAAATATTTTTATTTTGGATGTTAGAATTTTGAATGAATATGAAACTTGTCGAATTGAAAATACAGTTTTGATTCCGATGAGTAATATTCCGACCAATATAAAACACATTCCGAAGGATAAAATGGTGGTCGTTTATTGCCATCATGGCTTTAGGTCGGCAAGTGTGATTGAGTATTTATCTCAAAATCATGGTTTTACGAATTTGCAAAATCTCACGGGTGGCATTAATGCGTGGGCGAATGAAATAGATGAAACCATGCCAGTTTATTAAAAATTATGACATTTTTAAATAACTCAAAATAATCAGACGAAATAGCATGAAAAAAATTATTCTTATTGCCTTGTGTATCGGTATTTACACAACGCTTTCGGCAAAGTCAACCCCCATCAAAAAGTCGATTTTTCAGAAACAAATCGTTGCTGATAGCTTGGATGAATACCTCGGAGAATATAAAATGAAAGAGTATTTTTCGGTTTATAAAATTACAAAAGATGGGGGTTTCCTATATGGCGAAGCTGATAGTTACGGAAACAACAAATTACTCAAACAAAAAGACGTTGATATGTATATTTCCACCAGTTCTTATGGTTCAACTATCATCTTTACCCGGGATGCGACAACCAAAAAAGTAACGGGAATTAAGATGATTTTACAAGGAAATGAAGTGATTGGCACCAAGTAAACATTCATAATTTTATCTGTCAAAATGTTCCAAAGCTTGTTTTCACAAATCTTTGGAACATTTTTTGTTTATAACCTCTAAGATGGTTAAATTCGTATTTGAATAATTATCCGTTAATTAGACCATTAATAAACTTAATTCCTGATTCTAATGAAATCCACAACTAAAAAACAGCAATCTAATGATGACTTTAGCATCATTGAAAGAATTCACTGGGATTCATTTGCTTATATTGCAAGGTTATCCATGATGGCTTTATTATTATTATTTTCAACGAGTTTATTGCTACATTTCAATACGTTTTCAATGATAAGTAATAACCAACAAGTTCCCGTCAAAAAAGTAGTTATTACTGCTAAAAAAAGCACCTCTTCTAAGGTAGTGAAAGGCAAATTAAAAAGTAAGAAGCGTAAAAAAAATAACGTAGCTAAAAAAGATTCACTTCAAGACATAGACCCTACTTCTACCAGTTCACCTTTATACAAAAACTAACTTTTCCTTTATTTGCTGGTTCAAAATCGCTATTTTAAATCCGAAATGTTTTAAAATTCCAGTAATAATTATGTAGCATAAACATTTTAACTAATCTTAATGACCCTTTACTAAAAACTAATTTATTATTCCAACTCAATTATGAAAAAACTATTCCTTATCCTTCTTCTGGGAATGTTTGTGTGGGCAACAGGCATCGCACAAACACAAGATTTGAATTCAGCCCTTAAATTTATCAAAGCTGGTAACACTTTACGAGAAGTAAAACAATATGACCAATCTGAAGAATACCTCAATAGAGCCCTAAATATTGTTAGAAATAAAGACAAATATTGGGAAGCGGCGGCTTATGAAAACTTGGGTTTCTTGTACCGTGACCAAGAAAATATTTTAGAGGCTTCCAGAAATTTTGTTAAAGCCATTGAAATTTATCACACCTTGAAAATGACAATGAGCGAAAAAGCGCTGACTCAATTAATTGGTGGATTAAAAGATTCTGAAGAACTTTTTGCTGGCATTGATATTGGCTCGAAAGGCGTTAAATTAAGCATCATTGGGGTTACGGTTTCAGCTAAAAAAGGCTTGACGTATAGTCTCAAGAAAAGTATGTCAATCAATACTGAGCCAAGCGCATTATCAGCAGCGGCTATCAAAGAAACGGCTATGGCTGTGAAAGATTTAATTGATACGGCAACGGTTAGAAACTCAGTAGTTGCGGACCGGCTTTTTGTGGTAATGAGTAGTGGTTTGAAGCAAGCAACAGACAAAGCCCCTGGCAAAGAAGCCGAATTAATGGCAGCTATTAGAGATGCCGTTAAAAATCCTAATCAGAAAATTGATGTAATTTCATTCGAAGATGAAGCAAAATACGGTGCTTTATCCATGATTGTTCCTGAATTGCATTTATCATCTTCAATTATGGATATTGGTGGTGGAAATGTTAAAGGAGGTTATTTATTGAATCGTTCTAAGTTTGAAGCAGTCAACTTTCCGTATGGCACAAAAGCATTCGGTAAAATCGTAAAAACGAAATATCCAGATACCGATTTGAAAGGTTACATTGCTGGCGTTGACGCTGAAATTGCACCAATTCGTGAGGAAATCGCCATCGAAATGAATCGAAGAGTAGGTTTAAAAAACCGTAAAAATATATATTTATTGGGAGGAATTGCATTCGTGATGAACACATTATTACATCCTGAACGTGCCGCTATTATTGGTCGCCCAGTAGAAGTTACGTTAGATGATGTGAAGAAATTTCGTCAAATGTCCGTGTCCAATTATGAAGAATTGATTACACCTGATTTTGGCAAAATTGCCGATCCAATTGCCAGACAAATTGCAGAAGAAGATGTAAAATTAATTACCACAAAATTATATAACAATCAGGACATTATTGCGGGAGCAACTATTCTGGAAACTGTGATGAAAGAATATACCCGTGATGGCGTTCAGAAACGTTTTTACTTTATTAAAGGTGGTGACGTAGGTTGGATTTCTGGATACGTTTTTAAACTTATTTCTGACGATTATTTGGTGAAGAAAGAATTGTAATTAATTGATAATGGACAATTGATAATGGACAGTAAATAATTGTTCATTATCAATTGCCAATTAATAATTATCCTACCAAATTTCGATAATCTTCTCTTGATTTCAGAATTACTTCGTGTGCTTCTGCTGCTCCGTAAACGGCATCAATATCAACTGCCACTTTTTCTTCGCCTGGAATGTTTTTATATGTCAAAAAGTAATGAACCAAACGGTCAATAATTGCTTTTGGACAATCATTCATATCCGTCCAACTTCCATACATTGAATCACCTTTCAACACGGCAATAATTTTATCATCCGCTTCACCTTTATCAATCATTCGGATGCCCCCAATCGGAATTGCTTGACAAATAATATCTCCGTGCGTAATGGTTCTTTCAGATAATACTAAAATATCTAAAGGGTCACCGTCGCCTTTTTCAATGTTTTTTCCTGATTTTTCACGAGCAAATTCTGCGGTATTTTCGCCACAATACGTCTGTGGAACAAAACCATAAAGGGCAGGAACAATGTTAGAAAATTTCTGGGGACGGTCAATTTTTAAATAACCCGTTTCTTTATCAATTTCATATTTAACCGTATCCGTGGGCACAATTTCAATGAATGCTGTTACAATTTTAGGCATCTCATCTCCAATCTGAATTCCGTGCCATGGATGTGCTTTATAAAAATTTCTTTGCATACTTATTTGCGGATAAAAAGTAGGTGAAAGAACCTTGACAATTTCTTTTGCCTTTGCCTTTGGCTTCTTTACTTTCACAGACTTTCGCATCACTTTAAGGTTTTAGTTTATAATTATTAAATAAAATTCTTGAAATATTTCAACACAATACTTCTTAGATGAATTTAAAAGATAAAGTTACTTAAAATTGTACAATTCATACGTTATCTTTTAAAAATGTATTCTTAACTGTAATTTTATCTCAGACCGATGAGAAAGTGAAATTTCTTCTAAGCCCGAACTAAAAATACCGCCATCAAACAAATCCGTTCTTGCCCAACGTACCCAAACATCTATGTTACGAGTACATTTGTACTGTGCCATCAGATAATGCCTAATTCCGTGCTGATAGTAGGCAGGAAAAGTAAAAGCGTATAACACATCTTGTTCATAGAAATACTGTCTGTTATCGTAATCATCAGTTTTAAAAAATGCTAACCGACTCGAAAATGACAGCTTTCCGAGGTCTGCGTTGATATCTTGAGCAATGGCAAATCCTTGCGTAAAGTCCTGATCATCAAATTTATACGTACTGTACGAAGCACGGGTTTGAATATTCCAAACCTTTGAAATTTTATAATCTACATTGGCAATAAATACCCGCCGAGTTCTATCTCGAACCACCGTAATTTCACGGATTTTTTCTTTACCTTTATCAAAATAGCTTTCGGTGATTTTAGTATTTTCTTCCTTATTTTCTTGTCTGAATTGGAAAAAAACTTGCAAGGTTTTACTGGGTTGATACGTAATTCTCCCCAAAAAATCAAAACCCGAGGTAGGTTGTTTGTCTACTAAATATCGATACCAAGGGAATTGAAAATAATCGAAATATCCTGCAACCGACCAAGTTTTATTTAAAGCGTGCTTTACGCCTAAATACAAACCCGTTTCATTAATATTCCTTGAGTTTTCAGAAAAGCCATTGGCATAAAAACTATGAAAATCACGGTCATATTTTCGGAATAAAACCGAGAAATCCGTGCGTTTTCCAAGACTTCCTAATACTCCTGAAACTACTCCAATTCCCCCACTTGAAGAGCGAGTAATTTCTCCAAAAAAATTAAGATTTTGATAATTATAACTGTAATGAAGCCCCGTCAACAAATTTTCAGTACCCGAAAATTCGTACAAATTATAATCTTTCTCCGCTTTTCGAATTGGCTTTCCAAAATTAGTTTTCAGCGCCGTAAACCCTACTTGTAGCGTATTAGTCTTGTTTTTATAAGAGATATCCGTACCAAAATTTTCTTCTAATAAACGGGATTGGTCAGCTATTTCTGAGGCAGTTCGATGCAATCCAGAAGTTTGTAATGAAGAAGCATATTCTAAATTTGTGGCTTTGTCTTGCACCAAATTTGCATCTCTTTTGATGCGTGAATAAAAGCCAATAACATCAAATTTCCCTAACTCGTAAGTAGTGGCGGCACCTCTGAAAAAGTTATTTTCTAAAGTAGAAGTATAAGGACGAACACCTAACTGATTTCTGCGAGTTGTCAGCACCGTTTCAGAACCTTTTCCAATGTAAAATCCCGCCGACGACACTAAGCCCTGCCCCAATTGGAGTTGATAATCTCCCAAGGTAATATTCTTCCAATGTCTCTTATTTTGAAAATTTAGGTGAAACGATTTAAAATCAGTTAATTGGCTTTCTCCTTCATCTTTTTCGAGGGTGAAACCCAACGTGAAATCTTTTTGGGAATACATTTTATAGCGAGCATATAGCTTAAAAGGCGATCCTTCATAGCGAACTTTACTCCGTGAATCAGGTTCTGAAAAACCTTTTTTTGTTTCTAAAATTTGGGCGTATCGTAATAATAAATATTGATTAGAACCACCAAATCCATCCATTAAGGTACCCAAAGAAAGTCCGTCAGATTTAACGGCAACGAAAGGAATAAGTTTATAAATGGTACGTAAATCAAAATCTGGAATGGATTGTAATTCATAGATTGACAACAAGTTTCCTGCCTTTTGACGATAAGTAAAGAAAGCATTTAATTGCTTTTCGGAAAGTACATAAATCGAAGCTAATTGTTCACGAGTAGCATTATTTAGGTCGATTGGATTGAGGTAATTTTGGTATAATGATTCAAATAAATCCTCATCCACGCCCCCATCAGGATTGCCAACGATGTCTTGAATAAAATTGCGGATATTGATTTCCTTGCGAGGATAATCTTGAGCGTATGTATGAAAAGTACACGCTGACATACATAGGAGTAGTAGTTTTTTCATAAATTATTAATGGTAGTTTTGAACAAAAAAAGCTCATTTTTTCAAATGAGCTTAAATTTATGGAATATTTTTCAATATTTGATAATGCTTTACTGAAATTTTCGCCCCACCACTTCCAAGAAATCATTGGCTTCTTCGGCTGCCATTATCCAATTGTATTTTGGTGCTAATGCCTTGTTCATCAGATTCTTAGCTTCACCAAAATTCAAACAATTATCTAAATCTTCTACGGCTTTATTATACGAATTAATATCTCCATCGAATAATCTGCCGATGAAAACAAACTTTTGATTTAAACTTACACCATCTACAATACTTTTTATCGGGCGACTAAAAGCCAAGTCCGAGAGAGGTGTTGCATTACCAACCATCTCTTTTTTCAATAAATCATTCACCGTTGGCAAATCATCCGTAAAAGTATCATTCAAACGGTCAATTCCTGGCAATTTTACGTTAATGACAGGGCCTTCTTGATCGAATTTTGCTTGTACTTGCGCAACCGTTGGTAGAGGTGTATTTTCGTCATCATCAGGGTCAATATCAAAAAATGATTGTGTCATTTTCATCGACGAACTATCTTCAATAACCTTTTTTGAAGTTGATTTCACTAAATCATCTTTGCGCAAAGGAACAGTTGCCGACAACATTTCCAAATATTTATCTGGGTTTTCAAATTCTCCTTTTTCACTAATCTCATTCAACCATCCCAAAGCGGTAGTTACATAAGTCTTCTCTTCATCACCTAATTTTTCGGATAATGCTTTTGAAACTTGTCCATTAATTTTGGTATATTTTGTTAATTGCGCTAAACGTTCTTTTGTCAAAGTAAAGTCAGGCGAATCACGCACGAAATCATCAAAATGCTTACTTGGGTCTAATAAAAGCACTATCGTTCTACTAACAGCACTTGATAACATCGGTTCAAAATCTTCACGTTTTACCATGATGTGCTGCGAAGCGGTATTCATAAAAGTTTTCAGCGCTGTCTTTACCTGTTCGCTTTCAAAATTAAAGTACGGACTTTTAAATGTCTCAGTATCTGATTTCCAGCGTTCAAAAAGGTCACTTACCACAAACATATTCACCTGAGCAACGCTGCTCAATTTCAATATCTGCTGACCATTTATTGTGGCAGTTCTATTAAAAAAATCATCACATACTTTTGTGGCGTACTGATGTCCGTAGCTTTCGATGGCTGGCAAATCTAACTTCATGCTTTCTGGCAGGGGATTTTAAACTTTAATATTGAAAATGGGGATAGGTCAAAATTACATTAATTCTTTAAGTAGAACGCAAAAACTAAACCAAAGATTTTGAAGAGGGGGAAAATAGTTTATAAAGAAGGGGAAACGGGTACTCTACCCGATGAAAAATTAAGATTAATAAAAAAAGGCTGAAATTTGTAGTTCTCAAGCAACAAAAACAGCCCTTTAATGAAAAATATCATCAGTAGCAAAATTAAAACTTTATTCTCAAAAATCCCTTTAGCCAAGAATTTATC
>NZ_CBABQS010000063.1:0-28541 GCF_964672035.1 Arcicella sp. | reverse complement strand
AACCAAAAGCAATATTTAAACAAAAGAGAGGTCAGTCAGAAATTTAAAGATAATATCAAAAATTATGTTACTTTCGATGATAAAAGACCTAAATGGAACTACCTAATAAAAGGTAGAGATTGACCAACTTATTATTTACTCGTTACTTAGTCATAAAATTTATGCCAAGGTCGCTTTTTTCTGTTCGGTAATTTGGGTCAGATTCTTTCCAAAGTGGTGTATGCTGAAAAGACGTATATTCGTGATGACCAATCAAATATTTGATACTGGCATGCTTCTTTTTCAAATATTTCACAATCCAAATATTGGCTTGCAACTGTGCTTCGGTTAGAGGAAATTTATTGCCATCTCCCACGTTTTCAATACCCAAAGTACACCAATTGAGTTCAATGACATGGCGAGCCATAAGATTTTCTGGCATCAATCGGTAAATTGTACCGTCTCTGTCAACTAAAAAATGAACCGAAACATTTAGTGGACTTAACCCTTTTAATTCTTTCCGAAATGAGGGCAACATGACGGGATTAAAAGCATTGAACGAACCTTCGAGCGTGGGAATTTCCGTCCAATGAGCCACAATCATTTTTGGCGCAATGATGGGTTCAGGCTGTTCTAAGCCATATCTTACTTTGAGATATGGCAAAGACAGTGTTTTTCTCGTAGAATCATAAATGATAGGTCGGTCAATAATTTTTTGAGCTAATCCTTTGAAAGTCAAAGAGAAAAGCATGACAAAAAGCGATAATTTTCTCATTTTGGGGTAGTTTTTCGATGACGGAGATGAATGAAATCTATAACAATTTACTAAAAAATTCTTACCTTTATTTCTTTCCAGAAACAAAAAGGAAAACAAGCAACATGAATTCTGTATTAAGAAAACTTCTCTCCATGACTGATGTCTTTGGGTTCTTTGAACGAGATCCATTTGGCAACTCTATGCTTTTAAAGAGAGTCATCGTGATGATTTTAGGAGTAATAACTCATACCCGTTTGCGAGGCGTAAATAAAACGCAAATTAGTGGAACGGAGCATTTGGAAGGATTACCACGAACGGGCGTATTATTTTTATCCAATCACCAGACTTATTTTATGGATGTGATTGCGCTGTATCATATTTTCTTTAGCGTAAAATGGGGTTTTAGAAATTCCGTTAATTTTCCAATTTATCTGTTAGCCCCTCGTTCGAGAGTATTTTATGTGGCGGCTTCTGAAACGATGAAAGAAGGTGGTTTTTTGCCGAGGGTTTTCTCGCAAGCAGGCGCAATTTTAGTGAATCGTTCATGGCGAGCCGAGGGTAAAGATGTAAAACGTACGGTGGATACTTCGGCGGATGATAAAGTAGGGAAAGGACTTTCTTATGGTTGGGTGGTAAGTTTTCCACAAGGAACTACCACGCCTTACGCACCTTTACGCAAGGGAACGGCACATTTGATAAAAGCACATAATCCGATTGTGGTACCCGTAGTAATTAACGGTTTCAGAAGAGCGTTTGATAAAAAAGGCTTACGATTTAGAAAAATAAACACAACGCTTACCGTAAATTTTAAAGAGCCAATCCGCTTCGACCCTGAAATGTCGGTGGAGGAAATTTTAGAAATTTTAAGAGATAGAATTGAACAAAATATTCCAGTCGAAAAATTGACTTGGAAACGTGAAGTTTAGGTTTTAGGGGTTGGGTTTTAGGGGTTAGATTTGGACGCTCGCTATCTTATCCAGATGAAATACTAAAACCTAATCCCCAAAAACTAAAACCTAATAAAAATGCTTTATAAAACCCGTGGCATAGTTATTAATTACATTCGTTATCGAGAAACTTCGGTAATTGTGAAAATCTATACCGAAGAATTTGGGATTCAGACTTATATTGAAAATGGTGTTAGAAGTGCCAAATCAAAGAATAAAATCGCTTTATTTCAACCACTTACGCTTTTAGATTTAGTTATTTATCACAAAGATGGAAAAGGCATTCAGCGGATTTCTGAGATAAAATGCAATGCCCCGTTTCAGACCATTCCTTTCGATATTCATAAATCTTCGATTGCTTTATTTATTACTGAAATTCTGTCGAAATCATTGCAAGAAGAAAATGGAAATACGCCTCTTTTTCATTTCATAAATAACTCCATTCTTTGGCTTGATGGCGTTACGGAAAACTACGAAAACTTTCACTTACAATTTCTCTTAGAATTTGGAACGTATTTAGGTTTTTCACCTGAAAATGCCCACGAAATTTCGCATGAATTAAGTATTCATAATTTGCCAACATTAACAAAAGTGCTTGAAAATCAATTAGATGTGTTAATGAATACGCAATACGATAAAGCACCAAAGATTGACCGATTTTCCAGAAATCAGTTATTGGATTCAATCATTTTGTTTTATCGTTTGCATGTGGATACGCTGACGGAAGTGAAATCGTTGGCGGTTTTGCATGAGGTGATGCGGGGGTGAGAGAGTTAAAGGTCAGCATCTTTAACCATTTTAACAAGAATATTCTTTTTCATAGTTGAATCTTCCGATTTATCATAAATCGTCAAAAGTGTAATGTCTGTATCTTCGTTATTTTCAGTAATAATGTAGTTGATAATTCTGAAACCTCCACTTTTACCTTTCCCTTTACTTTTTGAAGCTAAACGAACCTTATACAAGCCAGCACCTAATGATTCTCCTTGAAAAGGGGTGTCGTTTAGAGATTCCACAAAATCTATTAGTTCGCTTGCAAGAGAGGGGAATTTTTTAACAAACCTCTTTACTCTTGATTCAAAAGGGGCAGAGAACTTTATGCTAATTGCCATTTAGAATCTCTTCAAGGGTTTTTGACTTCTTTTTACCATTTTTGAAGTCTTTGACATTTTCTAAAGCCATTCTAAATTCTTGTAATATTTCAGGTTCAGAATCAGACTGAATGGGTTTTATGGTAACGAAATTTAAACTTTCTAAATAAGTTAGCAAAGCTTTCGATTCCTTGCTGTTATTGAAAGAAATGAAAAAGTCTTTTTTCGATATGGAAGAATTTACAGCTCTCATTTTGTATGATATTGATATATGCAAATATACAGATTTTTAAAAAATAATTTACTTTTTCCCTCCAATCCATCCCATCAGACAAAACCATATCCGAAAATTCGATAATTTCAATTAATGAACTTACTTCTGATATTGAGTAAATATCTGATATAGTGGAGAAGCCATTTTGAATAAGTTGTTGGTTTATAATCTACTTAATCTTTCAATAATACCTTGATTTAATCTTGGATTTATTTCTTCAAGCCACCCATAACTATCTAATATTTCTACATCAATAGCATTCTGCATTTTTTCAACAAACATTTTTGGTATCCAACAAAATAGATAGTTTTCAGTGACGTAAAACCATGTATCAATTGGTGGAATATCTGATTCATCAATAAACCCGTTGCTTTCGGCACATGGCGCACCATCAAGTATAGTTATATCAATTTCAAATCTGATAATTTTACCAAGTTCTGATATGTTTTTATTAGACAAAATACCATCTTGTCTTAGCTGTAACGCTGAATCTAAAACCAAGGTATAATCAAAATATAATTCAGGTGTTGCAGGCCAATCGAATTGGGTGGAATCAAACGTATAGAGGGGCACTCCATCATAGTCTGGATTAGTAGTTCGTAAAACTTTTGAATAATTTATCTCTGAATTATCCTTTATATTTTTAATAATTTCTTCCGTCCAAATAATGGTCTTTTGTAAATTTGAATAGAAATCAATGGGTAAATCTTTGTCAAAATCTATGTTATTTTTATAAGTAAAAGGTCTCCAATCTGGTTTGGGTTTATTAGACTTACTTTTTCCACAAAGAAATTCATAAAGGCTTTTCATAATTTTTATTCGTTTGATTAAATATCTCAAGCTATATCTTCCGCTTCAACTCAAAATGTTTACCCAAATACAAACGTCTAACTTGTTCATCGTCAGCGAGTTCTTGGGGCGTTCCTGCTTTTAGAATTTTGCCTTCAAAGAGTAAGTAGGCACGATCGGTGATGGAAAGGGTTTCGTCAACGTTGTGGTCGGTAATCAAGATTCCGATGTTGCGGTATTTGAGTTTTGCTACGATGCCTTGAATTTCTTCTACGGCAATTGGGTCAACGCCCGCAAAGGGTTCATCCAATAAAATAAACTTCGGGTCAACCGCCAAAGCACGGGCAATTTCAGTACGACGGCGTTCACCTCCCGACAAGACCTGTCCCAAATTTTTACGAACGTGCGTCAATGAAAATTCCTCCAAAAGTGATTCGGTTTTTTCCTTTTGCTCTTTCTTTGAGAGTTTAGTCATTTCCAAAACCGCCAAAATATTTTCCTCAACCGTTAAAGCCCTAAAAATAGAAGCTTCTTGAGCCAAATAACCAATGCCAAGTCTCGCACGCTTGTACATCGGCAAGTCAGTAACGTCCAAATCATCCAAATAAACTTTGCCAGAATTGGGTTTCACTAAGCCCGTAGCCATGTAGAAAGAAGTGGTTTTTCCCGCACCATTTGGCCCCAAAAGTCCCACAATTTCGCCTTGTGCCACTTGATAGCTAACGTTATCATTAACAATGCGTTGTCCGTATTTTTTAACTAAATTTTCGGTTCTTAGTATCATTTTTTAAATCTTTATATCCTTCAACATCAACTGAAAACTCCTTTTCCCTTGCCATTCATTAATTTCAATGGTGTAACAAATGGAGAATGGTTTTCCTTTAGATAATTCTTCGTAAAACTCCTCCACCATGCCAAAACCTACGCAGGTAAAAGCCGCTGAATCCTCTTGAAACACGTTGATTTTCAAGTGTTTCTCTTTCATTTTTATCGGTACGCCGTGCAGTTTTACATTTTCAGAAACAAAAACAGGTGTCATATTTTGTGGCCCGAAAGGTGACATTTGGGTCATGATTCTGTGAAATTTATCGGTAATCTGAGCTAATGGTAAATTCATATCCACCGAAATCATGGGTAGAATTTGTTCAGGTAAAATTTTACGAGCAACCACTTCTTCAAATTTACGTCTAAAATTCTCTATCTCGCTGATTTCTAAGGTTAAACCCGCCGCAAAAGTGTGTCCGCCAAACTGAATTAGGTGTTCTTCACATTCTTCGATGGCTTCATAAACGTCAAATCCAGGCACAGAACGAGCCGAACCCGCAGCGTGTCCTTGGGATTCGGTGAGAATAATGGTAGGGCGGTGATATTTTTCAATGCAACGACTCGCCACAATGCCAATTACACCTTTATTCCAATCCTTTTTGAAAAGTACGGTACTTTTGGCATTTTGGAGAATTTCATTGCCTTCAATCATCGCCAAAACTTCTTCGGTAATACTTGAATCCAAGCCTTTTCGGTCGGTATTATGTTTACTAATAATTTTCGCAAAATCAAATGCAGTATCCTCATTATCAGATAATAACAAATTAACGGCATCGTAAGCGTGCTTAATTCTACCCGCCGCATTGATGCGTGGTCCAAGTCCAAAAACGATTTTTGTAATGTCCATTTTACCTTCCAAACCTGCCGATGACATCAAGGCTTTTAAGCCTGTTCTCGGATTGGTATTCAATTGTTGCAAACCAAAATACGCCATCGTGCGATTTTCACCCACGATGGGAACAATGTCGCAAGAAATAGACGTAACTACCAAATCGAGATAAGGCAAAAGCAGTTCTTCGGAAATGCCTTGATTGGTGCAAAAAGCCTGTAACAGTTTGAAACCCACGCCACAACCCGTCAATTCATCGAAAGGATAAGTACAATCTGAACGTTTTGGGTCAAGTACTGCCACGGCATCGGGGAGGTCGTTATCGTCTGGGCGATGGTGGTCACAAATAATAAAATCTACGTTATGAGCCTTTGCCCAAGCCACTTTATCTTTCGATTTTATACCACAGTCCAAGCTCACAATCAAGCCAAAACCATTATCCGCCGCATATTCAACGCCTTTTTGTGAAACGCCGTAGCCTTCGGTGTAGCGGTCAGGAATGTAAAATTCTAAAGGACAATCTTCTCTATTTTGGAAAATATGCGTTTTTAAAAAACCATAAAATGTAGCTACAGAGGTAGTTCCATCGACATCGTAATCGCCGTAAACCAAGATTTTTTCGCTTTTAAAAATGGCTTCTTCCAAACGAGCAACGGCTTTATCCATGTCTTTCATCAAGTATGGGTCGTGCAATTGAGAAAGCGCAGGGCGGAAAAAATCTTTGGCTTCGTCGAAACTCGTAATCTGACGTTGAGCCAAAAGCGTAGCAATTTCAGTCGAAACATTCAGTTTTTCGACCAATAAATCAACCTGTTCTTGCGGAGGAACGGGTTTGTAAATCCAACGTTTTTCTGTCATGCAACAAAGTTAAAACCTTGATGCATAGGATTGATATGTTTGTGGGGAAATTAAGAAGATTTAAGGGGATTCTCAAAAACTCATTCGTAAACCCAAGCCCAAACCTTCCTGACTTGGTTTTATATCAAAGGCTGTTTTGGGTTTGGAAATGAGTTCGTTGTAGCGTTTATTGGCTTTGCGGAGATTAGCATAGCTATAAATTCGTAATAATGCTGACGCAAGCGTAACTACTCCGCCAATTATCATTAATTGGTGTCCATCTTTAATGTATGAACCTGAATCTTGCACTAATCCGAGGGTGTAAAGTGGTGTAATTATTTTCATAATTCCTGCAGCAAATACCATAGACCCAATACCGTATCCTGCAAAAAAGAATGGTCTTGTATTTCTATGTATTTGATAACCAGACAAAACTGTACTATCTCTCAATTGTTCATAATATTGTTTGAAAGGTTTATTTAAATAATACTTTTGATTTCCGATGATATAATTGTTGCAGCTCGCTCCCATCTGCCAAGCTCCAGTATATATTCCAATAATTAATAGGGAAGTATTTTTTTCAATTTTAATGGTTGGAAATGAATCCAAACGACTGGAAATTTTCAAAGAATCTTGTGCTTTGATTTTTGAAAATGAAATAAGAATAAGAAGTGATAAAAGTAGAGCATTTTTCATGTAAAGTATAGTTTAAAATATCCTCTACAAATATAATATGAATGGCTGTCATTGCGAACGTAGTGAAGTAATCTTTTGGATTGACGAGAGAGTATTTGAGTATTTAAGTACAATATCAACAATCTGTTAGAATGATGAAATGGAGTTTGAAATCCCTTTCATCATTCTAACAGATTGCTTCACTGCGTTCGCAATGACAGTTCTTAGCGTTTTAAACAAACCCCAAACCCTCAAACCTTTTGCCCAAAACCGCCACCGAATCCGTCTGTAACCACTTATCTAAAACAGTAGCATAAATATCTCTGAAATCAACTTTATATTTTAAATCCCCTTCGTCAAGATTCTGTAAATCAGGGGTTTGTATGAGATTTGAATCGGTTTTTAACTTCCCTCCCATCAGAAATACATTGTTTGCAGTGCCGTGGTCGGTGCCGTTTGAGCCGTTTTGTTTTACCCTTCTGCCAAATTCTGAAAACGTCATCACCATCACATCTTCCGTGCGTCCATTGGCTTTTAAGTCGTCGATAAAAACACGCATGGCTTCGGCGTATTGTTTCAATAAACGTTCTTGCTGATTTACCTGATTGACGTGCGTATCAAAACTCCCGTGCGATACGTAATACACCTGCGTCTGCACGCCTGAGTTGATTAATTCTGAAATGGTTTTCATTCTTTTTCCCAAATCCGTTTGTGGATAAGTGGCTTTTGACTGATAAACCTTCGATTTTTCGTAAATATAATCCGCTGAAGAAATGGTTTCGGAAAGCGTTTTGTAGAGATAATTTACGTTATCAAATTCTTCGTGATTGACTTTGGCGAGTTTTTTGAGAAATGGGTTTTTCGTTTGTCGGTATAATTGAGCGGGATTTTGCACCGCCATTCCTTTCACTTTTGAGCCTTTTAGTGCTAAACTCAACGAATCATCGACTTCAATGGCGGCATAAGGTTCGCATTTCCCAGAACATTGAGCGTCTAAATATCTTCCCAACCAACCACTTTTTAAATATTCGCTTGAAGAACTACCCGTTTGCCAAATATCCATCGAACGAAAATGCGAACGGTCGGGATTGGGGTAGCCTACATTGTTGATAATTTGCATCGAACCATTATCATAAAGCACTCTGATTGCTTCCAAAGCAGGATTTAATCCGATTTCATCATTCAGTTTCAATACTTTATCCGCCTTAATTCCGATGGTTGGACGTTCACGATAATAAATGTCGTTCCGAAAAGGAACGATTGTGTTCAGCCCGTCATTACCTCCCGAAAGTTGAATCATTACTAATATTTTTCCTTGACTTTTTGCTTGTTGTAAAGCAAAAGCCTGTTGTTCAAATCCTTTTAAGAAATTGGGTATCAGCATTGTACCTACCGTAGCAAGGGCTGATTTTCGGATAAATTCACGTCTTGATGTCATGTTATGATGCGTTTTATTTCATTAAATATCACTTTGACGTGGAGAACAAGGAAAGGTTTAATGTTTTTGTTTTTGCTATCAAGGTACGAAGTTTTGTTATCTTCTTCGTGCCTTGGTGGCAAAAGTGAATATTAAAACAAATTCCAACGAACCCCTAAAAAGCCTCGAATCCCTTGCATAGGAGCATAATTATAGTCGGAATTGAAATAATATCCACGTGGTAAAACCCCCAACGATGAATCTTTAATTTGCTCAGGAAGAAGGTCTTTTTTCTGATAAACAATTTTGTGGTCGGGAAAGAAATCAAACAAATTTTTAACGCCTAAATACACCTGTAAACCATTGTTGAATCGCCTCGAAATTTGCAAATTAGTAATGTTGAAAATTGGTGATTTTGCGGGACGAATATCATCCGTAATTAAAGGTAAATCCATCGAACCATAGATAATTCCAGTCAAATCAAGCATAATTTGGGACTTAGGATGTGTATAAGAAATGGCGTAATTAGTGGTAAAAATCGGCGTTTGTTTTTGTCGTATTTTTATGTCGTTTTCAATTCTATAAATATCGGTGTACGTCCCTCCTATCATCAATTTTATGCCATTCGTGAAATTGGCATCCATGTTCAAACTGACTCCTTTTAATTCACCGTAGCCCTTCAAATTATCAAAAATCACTTTGCTGGGGTTAGTATCATAATCTGCCACCACTTTATTGGTAAAATAAGTGTAAAAAATACTACCATCTATCGAAACAAATCCGCTGTTGTGCGTAATCGTTTTCTGATAATTAAGGTTGGTATTCCACGATTTTTCGGGATTTAGATTAGAGCGAATTTCCACTTTTCTCGCTCCCGAATAAACCGTTTCATCCTCCGAAAACAAATTCACCACTCGATAACCCGTTCCAAAACTCAATCGAAAGATATCCGATTTTGCAGAACTATATTTCCAGTTCATTCTCGGCGAAAGAATATTGCCATGAATAGAGTTGTAATCGTACCGCAAACCAAGCAAAAGAGTATTTCTCTTGCTCAATTTAATTTCGTCTTGGGCAAATATGCCTGGCAAAAAAGTTTTACTCGGTTTATTCAGCGTCGAATCGTTCTCATCTTGGGTCAAAGTATTGTTATCATCATAAAAAGTATAACGCAGCGCCACGCCAAACAGCGCATCGTGATTTTTAGCAATTTTTTTATCCCAAATCAACTGACCAAACGCAATTTCTTGTTTTGCAATGTACGGACGATTGCCGTAAACCGAATTTTGGTCGTGATTGTTGTAGGAAAATTGGAGATTAACTTGTTGATTATCAATAGGTAATTGATAATTTGCAATCATTTCCCAACGCTTTGTATAAATACTTTCACCGTACAGGTTCTTACCGCCTCGGTCTTCTTTTTGCCAATCAAGTTCACCCCCAAAACGGTCTTCATACACGTATCTACCCGCCATTGTAAACGTCCGATTTTGCTTTCTTTGGAATGACCATTTATTAAAAATCGAAATTCTATTTTGTAGCGTTACGTCCGTAAAACCATCATTATTTTTATCAATTCTGTTTTGAAAATTAAAATAATTGGCACTCAACATGGTGTTTGCCGGTCCAATTTTTGCCTTTATTGCTCCGTCTAATGTATATTCTCCGTAAGAAGTTGAATTCAAATCCAATGAAATAAGTGGTGCTTTGATGGGATTTTTGGTAATGACATTAATCAAACCGCCAACCGCTTCTGAACCATAAAGCGTTGAAGCAGGTCCTTTTACGACCTCAATTCGCTCGACCATCGAATTCGGAATTCCTGATAATCCGTACACTGTGGAAAGTGCCGATACGATGGGCATTCCATCAATCGTAATCATGGTATAAGCTCCTTCCATGCCGTTGATGTGAATATCGCCCGTGTTGCAAACGCTACAATTCAACTGCGGTCGCACGCCATTTACCATCGTTAAGGCTTCAAAAAGGCTGGGAGTTGGGTTTTTCTTGAAAAATGTGGGTGTATAAATTTCAATCGGTGTAGATGATAAATTCACGATTGTCTCTTTCATCGTTCCTGTTACTACCACTTCATTCAAAGCCGTTTGGTCGGGTTCAATTTCAAAACTGACCGTAGTTATTTTATCTTTTTGAATTTGAACCGTTCGTTTAGTCGTTCTGAAACCAACGCCAGAGATTTGTACGATTTGTTTGCCTTCTGGAATGTTTTTCAAATAAAATAAGCCATCAATATCCGCTTGTGTGCCAATACTTGCAAGGGCTGGCACAGTAATATTTACAAATTCTGCCGACTTTCCATTACTAATAATTTTACCTTTCAATCCCTGAGAAAACGTTGGTAAAAAATTGAAAATCAATAAATTAGAGCAAAATATGATTCGGAGGTAAGTATTTATTTTCATAAACCTTTATTTTAATTTATATTAATCTTAAATATAATTTAGGGTAACCTAAAAATTAGAACAAATGTATTTATAAAATGTTTGAAATCAAAAAAATATTTCTAATGATTTTGTAAATACCTTTGTCAAAGTCTTTAAAAACTCAATAATCCATTGTAATGAAATACACATTTATTTTTTTTTTCTTATTTATATTCGAAGAAGCCACATTCGGGCAAAACAAAAACTGGTCACTTCATTTTCAGCAAACCGTTATTCCGCAACACAAACTCAAAATAGATGCCCCGTATAGTGGCGATTTTAGCCTTTCGGATACGGCAGAAACGCAAACATCGATAACCACTACCATTTATTTGGGTAGACGCTTATGGAAAGGAGCGGCCATTTTTTATAATCCAGAATTGGCCGGCGGTAGCGGACTTTCACAGGCAAGAGGCATTGCAGGTTTTACCAATGGAGAATGTTTTAGAATCGGAAACCCCACCCCTACTATTTATACCGCCCGTTTATTTTTACGTCAAGATTTTGCTCTTTTGGGTGAAAAAGCGGTTGAGTCAGCCCAAAAAATCAAAGACATTCAAGGAGAAAACCATGCCTATCCCGTTGAACATGAGGATGATGAAGCCAACAGTATTGGTGGAGAAAGACCGGTAAATCGTTTTACTATTGCTTTAGGGAAATTCTCAATTGCCGATTATTTTGATAATAATGCCTACGCCCACGACCCCAGAAGTCAGTTTATGAACTGGGCTTTGATGTCAACGGGTGCGTGGGATTATCCGGCCAATACCCGTGGCTATACGTGGAATGCTGTTTTGGAATACGTCCGAGAACGTTGGGCAATCCGAGCAGGAACTTCTTTAGTGCCAACAACCGCCAATGGACCAGATTTGAATTGGCAATGGAATGGGAATAATTCAAACACATTCGAATTAGAGAAATCTACGGCATTTTTTGGAAAAGGAGGGAAACTCAGAGTCTTAGCATCTTACACAGTAACATATATGGGAAGTTATGCGGAGGCAATTAAACAAACAAATCCAGACGTGACATTAACCCGAAAAAATGGCAGAACAAAGTACGGTTTTGGCATTAATTACGAACAAGAATTATCGGATGAATCGGGGCTATTTTTGAGAGCATCCTGGAATGATGGAAATAACGAAACATGGGCTTTTACTGAAATAGACCATTCTGTGAGCGGAGGATTTGTAAAAGATAATTTATTCGGAAGAAAGCAAGATAGATTCAATATTGGCTTTGTCTTTAACGGAATTTCAGATTTGCACCGTCAGTATTTAGCCAAAGGAGGATACGGCTTTATTATCGGAGATGGGAAATTACCGAACTACGGTTTAGAGACTATTCTTGAAATGAATTATAACATAAAAGTCAATAATTGGTTATCAGTTACGCCTGACTATCAATTAGTTATAAATCCAGCGTACAACCAAGACCGAGGACCGGTTCATACATTTGCGCTGCGAATGCACATCCAGTTTTAGGTGTGAATGTTGAAATTAATTAACTGTCCATATTTTTAACAGACAGTTGATTAATTTCAACACTTGATAACTAATAGAATTTATTATTTATCAAAGTCTTTCAACGAGAATTTTATCAATTCTTTGCCCATCTTTATCAATAATTTCCAATACTAAATCACTGACAATTAATTTATCGCCAACATTAGGAAGCGTTGAAAATTGATGAATAAAAAGCCCTGCAACCGTCACGAAATCATCTTGATAATTATCTTCTAAATCAATTTCAAAAAACTTCACAAACTCAATAATAGAATATTGCCCATCAACCAGCCAGGAACTTTCATTTCTTTGAGTAATTTGATATTCATCTTGATTCAGTTCAGTAACATCACCAATCAAAGCATCTACCACGTCATCCATCGTAACAATTCCTTGTGTGATTCCGTATTCGTCGACTACAATTCCACAATGAGTTTTCTCATTTTTAAACATTTCCAACAACTTATAGGCCGACATTCCTTGATTCACAAAAAGAGGTTTTTTGACATAATACATAAGCTGAAAATTTTCTTCAATCAAAGGTGCAAATAGGTCTTTCAGTAAAATAATACCCAAAATTTCGTCAATTTTATTATCTTTACAAACGGGATAAGCGGAATGTTTTTCACTGTTTATTTTCAATCTAATCGTCTCTAAATCATCACTTTCGCTAAAAAAAATAATGCTACTTCGATGCGTTACTAATGAATTTACCTTACGGTCGCCAAGTTCAAAAACTCTTTCCACAATTCCCTGTTCAATTTCTTGAATCTCACCCCCATTAGCACTTTCTCTAATAATAGACTTTATCTCTTCTTCCGAAACCTTGCTATCTAATAAGTGTTTTATCCCAAAAATACTGAGGATAATATCATTTGTAAAAGTAAGTACCCAAACAAAAGGAGAAGTCAGAATCGATAAAATTTTCATTGGTCGAGCCAATGCCATGGCAATTGGTTCTGGGAAAGTAAGTCCTAATCTTTTAGGTAGAAGTTCGCCCAACACGATTGTTAAAAAAGTGATGAAAATTAAGATTACTCCAACGGCAAGTTCTTCTGCATAAGGGACTAAAACGGCAAGTTTTGTAAAGAATTGCGTTGTATTTTGCGTTAATTTTTCTCCACTATAAATACCCAATAAAATACCAATCAGTGTAATGCCAATCTGAACAGTTGAGAGAAATTTAGTTGGATTATTGGCAAGTTCTAAGGCTGCTTTTGCTCCAATTTCACCCTTCTTTTTGGCAGTTTCCAACTTAAATTTTCGGGAGGAAATCAATGACATTTCAGCCATTGAGAAAACACCATTTAACAAGATAAGTCCTATAATGATAAACATTTCCATTATGTTTTAAATTTCGTTTTATAGCTAAAATTCAATAATTTGACAGTACAAATAGTTGATGTTCAATTAGTAATAAAATAAAAAAGGTAGTGTTAGGATATTGTTCCGACACTACCTTTTTGTAACCAAAATAATTAAATTTAACTTAAATTTTAAACTCCCTCTGCCAATACTTCTTTTACCTCTGGCACCATACGGGTCAAAAGATTTTCGATACCTTGTTTTAAGGTAATCGTTGAAGATGGACAGCCTGAGCATGAACCTTGTAAAAGTACTTTCACAACGCCATCATGGTACGAATGAAAATTGATTGCTCCACCGTCAGATTCTACTGCTGGGCGCACATATTGGTCTAAAACCGCCTTGATTTTGATAACCGTTTCCGAGTCTTGCTCCCCTCCTGCCGACTCGTAAGCCGAAATGGTAGTTTTTGCAAAAACGTCTTTTTTATCTTCAAAAAACTGCTTCAAAAATTGCTTCATTCCGAACAACTCGTCTTCCCATTTCGTCTCATCGTTTTTAGTAACGGTGATAAAATTCGAAGAAATGAAAACTCGTTGTACGAAGTCAAAACCGAAAAGCTCAACTGCTAATGGAGAGTTTTTACCTTCAACGAGAGCATCAGAAGGCGTTGCATAGTCGAAAGACGAACCATCTGGCACCAATTCAAAGTTCAAAACAAACTTCATTGAATTAGGATTGGGCGTTGATTCGGTATAAATGAATATTTGGGGCTTCAGCATGGGATGATTGATGATTAACAAATGACAATGAATTTTGTTTTTTAAACATCAAATTTACAAAATTAGTTTGGTGGATGGAGTTTAAAACTGTTTTTGTTATTCTTGATAAAATTCTATTCTTTTAAATATTTACAAATGCCACAATTTTTCATTCTTTGTAAATAAAATTAATTAAAACTACAATCTTACGAAAAGCAAAATAAAGACATCTTAGACATGATCGAAGATAGAATCTAAGAAGCATTCCATCGTTTTAGAATTGAAGAAGCTAAAAAAGTAAAACCTTCATAAATGGTGAAACGTCGTAGTCGTCAAGTGGTTTAGAATTTATTATCATTTATCCCAAAACGCTGACTGAACCCAAATTTAGTCAGCGTTTTGTTTTTTAGGTTGTAAGAAATTGAAAGTCAAAACGTTACAAACTTATCCACGTTTTATCAACATCAAACTTTTACTTTTTATTGTCAATCGTTTGATTTATTACGAACTTAGAGGAAAGATTTTAATTAACAATTAATAGATAATAATTAATAGCTTTTGGCCGGAGTATGTTCTGTTCATCAACCATTATCTATTCTCTATTAATTATTCACTATCAAAAATGTTAGACATTATCCAACTTCTTCCTGATTCTATTGCCAACCAAATTGCGGCTGGTGAGGTGGTTCAGCGTCCTGCCTCGGTGGTGAAGGAGTTGTTAGAAAATTCCATTGATGCAGGAGCAAGCACTATTCAATTGATTATTCGTGAGGCTGGGAAAACGCTGATTCAAGTGATTGACGATGGTTTAGGAATGTCCGAAACCGATGCCAGAATGTGTTTTGAACGCCATGCAACTTCTAAAATTCGGACTTCCGAAGACCTTTTTAAAATCCGAACAATGGGTTTTAGAGGCGAAGCAATGGCATCAATTGCCGCCGTTGCCCAAGTCGAAATGCGAACCCGTAGAACAACCGATGAGTTAGGAATTTTAATAAAAATAGAAGCCTCAGAAGTCAAAGCCCAAGAAGCCGTTGCTACTGAAAAAGGCACGAGTATTCAAGTAAAAAACCTATTTTATAACGTTCCAGCCAGACGTAACTTCTTGAAATCCAATCCCGTAGAGATGCGTCACATCCTTGATGAATTTCAGCGAGTGGCTTTATCTAATTCAGAAATTGCATTCACGCTTCATCATAACGATTCAGAAATCTATAATCTGCCCGCAGGGAAATTGAGTAGAAGAATTGTGGATTTATTTGGTAAAAATTATCGAGAACAATTGGCCTCTTGCGAAGAAGAAACGTCTTTTGTAAGTGTGCGTGGTTACGTAGGAAAACCCGAATATTCAAAAAAAACTCGTGGGGAACAATTTTTCTTTGCCAATAATCGCTACATCAAAAATGGCTATCTGAACCACGCCGTAATGTCGTCCTTCGAGGGATTAATTCCTGAAGGAACGCACCCATTTTATGTACTTTTTATCGAAATTGACCCCATTCACATTGATATAAACGTTCATCCTACCAAAACCGAAATTAAGTTTGACGATGAACGCACCGTTTATGCTATCGTGCAAGCGGCCGTTAGAAAGGCAATGAGCCAGCATAATCTTACGCCTTCCTTGGATTTTGAGACGGATGTAAATTATACCAATAATATTTTCAATTTTGGAAATTCGCCATTTCAAACTCAAAAAGAAAGTGCTGATGCTTTCAACAGTGCAGGAGGAGTAAGCACTTATGCACGTCCAGAAGTACCCGCCCGTGAGCGTACAAATTTGACGAATTGGAACAAATTATACGAAGGTTTAGGCAAAAGTGTGGATGATTTTGATAAAAAAGAAATCAGCCAATCCAACTTTAATTTTGGGAAAGATTTTGAGCCAACCACGATAAAAAGTAAGGCAAATGATATTGTAGAAAACCGTTTTCAAAGAGTTCGACAAGATTCTGAATCAACTACTTTTCAGATTCATAATCAGTATATTATTTCGCAGGTGAAATCTGGAATGTTGTTAATTGACCAACGAGCTGCTTATGAGCGAATTCTGTACGAAAAATTCTCGCAACATCTTCAAAAACATAACGGAGCATCACAGCAATTGCTCTTCCCAACTACGGTGCGACTCACACCCGCAGACTTTCACTTGGTGGTTGAAATTCAAGACGAAATCCGCAATTTAGGCTTTGTGTTGAGTGTTACTGGACACGATACTTTCGTAGTGAATGGCATTCCCGCCGATTCGCCCGAAGAAAATGAACAGGCGATGATTGAAGGGATTTTGGAACAATTCAAACAAAACGAAGCCAATTTGCATTTAGATAAATCTGAAAACGTAGCTCGTTCGATGGCAAAGCGTTCGGCAGGGCGTTTCGGGAATCATAGCCTCACGGTTTTGGAGATGAATATGTTGGTAGAACAACTCTTTGCATCCTCCAATCCAAGCTATACCCCAAGCGGAGAATCAACGATGAAAATTGTGTCTTTGGAAGAAATGGCGGGGTTGTTTTTGCGGTAATTACTCAAACAAATCCGCCAAAAATCAGTTCTCTATCAAAGACCTTAAAACCCTCAACTCAATGCCCGAACTCCCCGAAGTAGAAACCTATCGTCGATATTTTGAAGAAACCAGCCTTTATCAACCCATCAACGATGTTTATGTGGAGGATACAAAATTGCTAACTACCGACTACGACACGCTGAATCAGCAATTAAAAAATCATCAATTTATCGGTACAAAACGGGTGGGTAAAAATCTTTTTGTTCAGTTGGATGCTCCTTATTGGCTGCACTTACATTTTGGCATGACGGGCGATTTGGCTTATTTCAAAGATGATGAAGATACACCCCGTTTTGCAAGAATTATTTTTAAGTTTGCCAACGGTTTTAAATTAGGGTTTTTATGTCCAAGAAAATTTGAGCGAATCGGGATTGTGGAGAATGTTGAAGAATATTTATCCCGCAAAAAAATCAATAAAGATGCCTTAGAAATCACCGTAGAGGAATTATCAAAAACGCTCAGTAAAAAGAATGCACCCATAAAATCCGTTTTATTAGACCAATCAACCGTGGCAGGAATTGGCAATTGGATTGTGGATGAAGTGCTTTACCAAGCCAAAATTCATCCAGAGAAAAAAGCCAATCAATTATCCGAAAAGGAAATACTTGAAATCCATAAATCCATGCGATTTGTCATTCAAACCGCTATAGATTCACAGGCAAATTACGACGATTTTCCAGAAAGTTTTCTCATACACGCACGTGGTTGGGGAAGAGCAGGTTTGCAAGACATTAGGGCGGATAAATGTGCAGCGTGTGGTGAGAAAATCAGTATCAGTAAAGTAGGAGGCAGAACGACTTATTTATGTGCGAATAGACAACGAATATAAAAAAGGAAGGCTTCGTTTTAAACGAAGTCTTCCTTAAAATCTACCAAATAAATCTATCAAACGCCCTTCCATTTAATCGCACAACCCACTGATTTTGTGAGGTTTACGACTACTGGTTTTCCTGCCAAAAGACTATTTACAGCGTCTTCAATATAACGTTTCGTGACGCCATTGGCATCTTGGGTATTATCATCAATTCCACCGATGTATTGCATAATAAACTTGTCTCCTTCACGCTTCACAACGTAGGCAGAAGGCGTACGAGCAGCCCCAAATGCACGGGCAACCGATTGCGTTTCATCTTGTAAATATTCAAATGTATAACCTTTAGACTTGGCTACGGCTTGCATATTCTCGAAAGTATCCTCTTCATAAGCCGCAGGGTCGTTGGGATTTATCGCTAAAACTGGATAACCCTGTGAAGCATATTTTCTGTCCAAAGCCATGATTCTACTCTCATAAGCCTTTGAAAATGGACAATGATTACACGTAAAAACGATGATATAACCTTTCGC
Source organism: Arcicella sp. (assembly GCF_964672035.1). Taxonomy (NCBI): domain Bacteria; kingdom Pseudomonadati; phylum Bacteroidota; class Cytophagia; order Cytophagales; family Flectobacillaceae; genus Arcicella; species Arcicella sp. The sequence goes on along the minus strand of NZ_CBABQS010000063.1, from coordinate 10,199 downwards.
AGAACGGTTTTCAGCCATTGAAGTAATGCCACCTGACGTACTTTTTAGTTTGAAATCATTCACTACATCGCCAATTGCATAACCCTTATCAAGAATAGAATCAGCATTATTTTTAAAAGCAAATATAACGGTAAGCCCCATCAGCAATATGCCCACGGAACCTAAAATGTATATTTTTTTCATGATCTTTTTCATTTGAATTATTAAATTTTTACAATTTGTGATTTAGTGAGTTGTGATTTAAAAATTGCGTGGAGAATTTAATCAACAATCACAACTCACTAAATCACAACTAATTCGCTCCCACTGCAGGAGTCATTATTTTTAATTCTTCCAAAAATTTCTCCATATTAGCTTGCCCTTCAAAAAATACTCTTTTCCTCATAGTCAAATTCACCATTAAAGTGGCAGGAATCGTTCCTGACCATTCCTTATCGATTTCGTCAATCCAAGCATTATAATCGGGTTCATCCAATAATACCACTTCTGAATTTATGTTATTTTTTGTAATAAAAGGTTCAACTTTACCTTTTAAATCTTTAGGAAAATCCATACTGACCAACATAAATCGAATTTTCTTCGTGGCAAATTCATGACTCAATCTTTCATAATTGGGTAATTCTTCAATGCAAGGTCGGCACCAAGTTGCCCAAAAATGTACTACCAAAGTTGTATCTGAAACATTATTTATTTGTTTTTGTAAATCCTCAAAATGAATTATACGTACTTTTCGTGACTGGCTAAATATTTGAAATACAGACAAATAAAGCCCAAATATAAATATTAAAGCACTTCGTTTCAAATACATAATTATTGTTCTTGGATTTTAAGAATAAGTCGAGTAAATAAATTAGTAGTAATCAGTTGATGATAAAAATAATTGATAAAATACGCCTTATTTTTGATTACTTCAGCAAACGTAAAAGCCGCCTACGACCTTAAAACGATTTTAATTTAACTTTATTTTCATAACTCATTATTAAACAATAGGTTATGAAGGAATAAAATACCTTTAATTTGAAATAAAAGTAGTCGTTTCTTTTCAGATTTCAAAACAAAAGCTGTACCTTTGCAACCCAAATTAAAATTTCATTCTTAAACATTTACAAATGTACGCAATCGTAGAAATCGCTGGTCAGCAATTTAAAGTTGAGAAAGACCGTTTCCTCTACACCCACCGTTTGGCGGGCGAGGAAGGCGCTGCACTGGTTTTCGATAAGGTTCTTCTTGTCGATAATGACGGGGACATCATAGTAGGTCTCCCAACCGTAGCAGGTGCAACAGTATCAGGTAAAATTTTAGCTCACTTACGTGGAGAGAAAGTTCTGGTATTCAAAAAGAAACGTCGTAAAGGCTATCAAAAGCAAAACGGACACCGTCAAAATTTTACAAAAGTATTAATCGAAGGAATCACATTATAGTTATAAGTTATGAGTTATGAATTATGAGTTATTGAGTGCTATCAGTTTTTGAAAACTTTTCACTCATTACTTTTCACTCATCACTTAAAATATATAACCGATAAAAAAACTTACTAAGAAATGGCACATAAGAAAGGTGCGGGTAGTTCTAAGAACGGCCGTGAGTCCCACAGTAAACGCCTCGGTGTAAAAATATTCGGAGGTCAGCCAGCAATTGCTGGTAATATTATTATTCGTCAAAGAGGAACAGCCCACAATCCTGGGCCTGGTGTTGGTCTTGGAAAAGATCATACTTTATTCGCTTTAATTGACGGAACAGTTCATTTCAAAAAAGGATTTAAAGGACGTTCTTTCGTAGAAATCCTTCCTTTGGGTGGTGCTGTTGTTGCTCCTGCAAAAGCAGTAGTTGTAGCTGAGGCTGCTCCAGTAGTTGCTGAGGTTGTTGCTCCAGTAGCTGAGGTTGTTGAAGAAGCACCAGTGAAAAAAACAAAAAAAGCTAAGAAAGAAGATACTACTGAAGAAGACGCAATCTAATTTGTTGATATTCAATTATGTGTTAAGCATAATAGTAGTATAAAATGAGGAATTAACTCATTATAAGAAACAAAAAATACTCGCTCAGATTTTGGGCGAGTATTTTTGTTTTAAAGGATAATTCACATTCTTACTATTTCACAAGCTCCAATAAGGTGGCATCATGATGATATTTGATTTCACATTTATTATCAAAAAACATAGTAGTGCCTTTTGCTGCATCATAAGTTTCCCATTTTGGTAATCCTGCGTGATTTGGATTGCCCATTTTGGCAAAATTTATCCATGATTGACTCATTTTGTCCGCTAAAATGTATGCTTCTTTTCCGCCACCAGTCATTTCTTCGCAACGAGCAATATTGTTGAACACGAAAGGCAACTCCATACAATGAACTGCTTTGAATTTTCCGTCTAACACGGGCGACTGCCACGAGAATAAATACATATAAGTTGGCGCACCACCACTCAAAGCTGATTTTTGATTCGCTTGAAGAACGGCCCCTGGTCTAAATGAAAAGTCAATATCTAATAAATCAGACGGTTTGGTATCGTTTGGATAAGCTTTTTTGACCGCTTCCAAATAGGCATCAGCTTTTGTATTATACTTCTTTTTAATAACTTCAAGAACTTGCTCTTTGCTATTATTAAAAGTTGCCATGCCCGCAAAAGGCGTAAATTCATTTTTGGTAGTACCTAACATCAAAGGAATATTCTTAGACATTTCAAAAGCTTCATTTGAAAATAATTGATAGGGTAAAACCTCACCATCACGGCTTGGTCCCCAACTTAATCCAAAACCAATGACTGGTTTTCCGTCGGCTTTCATTTTGTCCGCTACTATTTTGAGGGCTTTTTTACCCGCCATACTCAATTTTTCAAAAGGTACTTTCTGAATATCATCCACTTGATTTGGCTGTAAATCCAATGCTTTCAAAACTTCGGCAGCAATTAATTGTGTATCCGTTTTTTCTAACATTGCTGTTCTAAACGAACCACTTTCATTGATTGCTTTATGAAAAAGTCCTTTTGCTGAAGGCATGGCCATCAAAGTATTTACTTTTGCACCGCCACCCGATTGTCCAAAAATCATGACATTATTTGGGTCGCCACCAAAGTTTTCGATATTTGCTTTTACCCATTCCAGAGCCGCCTTCATGTCCAAAATGCTCAAATTTGCCGATTGTTTATATTTTTCATCATAAGCTGATAAATCTAAATAGCCCAAAATATTCAAACGGTGATTGATGGAAACAACTACGACATCACCTTTTTTAGCCAAACTTTCACCATCATACGAAGGCAATTCTTGGGAAGAACCTGCAGTGAAGCCTCCACCGTGAATCCAGAACATTACGGGACGTTTTTTGCCATCGTTGATATTGGGAGTCCAAACGTTCAAACGCATACAATCTTCGTTGGTGAATCCCCAATCGTGATGAAAAATGAATTCACCTTCATCTTGTACACTCGTGGTTGGGTCGAGTAGTGGAGCAACTGGGCCATAAACCAATGAGGCACGCACACCAGACCAAGATTTTGGTTTGGCAGGAGCCATAAAACGAGCTGCTTCTGCGTAGGGAATACCTTTGTACGTAAAGATATTATTGTGAACATACCCACGAACTTTACCCGATTCGGTATTAGTAACCGCCACATTTTCACCCGCTTGTATTTGGGCAAAAGTGGATTTTGATAAACAGCAGAAAGCCGTAACTATGAGTAAAAATGATATTTTTTTCATGATTGTTTTTTGTTAGCTTGTAAGTATGAAAGACATAAGGGTTATATTATTTACTTCTATATTTGGTTACACGACCATCTTTAATTACGCCTTTCCAATTCATTCCAAAACCAAAATCATAGATATTTCCTTGCGAATCTTTATGACATTGCATATCGTACGGTACATCTTCGGCTTGTTTTTCTACAACTGACATATTAGCGGGCATTTGCATCGGTAATAAAGCCGATGGTTCTGATTTACCAGCAATCGTTTCCAAAAGTGCTTGATCTTGTACGCCAAAACTCAACAAAATAGCCGATGATTCTTTCTCAAATTCCGAAAAAATCATGGGATTAATCGTATTTATCGACACAATTACGGGCTTGCCTTTCATGGCTTCTTTCGTATCCAAAACCAATTTCAAATCCGTAATATTTGAAGTTTTTGCCACTTTGTTTTTATAAGAACGGTTCGCCGATTTTTCTAATGGGTCACCTCCTGCAATACTTGTTTCACGGGCATCGGTTGCAGTATAATCACCGTATTGAAGACTTATTGGCACATATCCGTTACCTCCATTTTTTACATCCTCTTTGTCATAACCAATCGTAGCAGTTGGATTTTGAATGAAAACTAAGGCAAAATCAGCATCATTTGGATTTTCGGTAACGTTAAAATATTTTTTAACTAAATCCATATTTACAGGATAATCGGTCGAAGCAGGCGATTCCATTCCCAAGAAATTACGACTTGCGGGCGTAAAACGTTTGGGTACGTAAACCGTTTTTGTTTTGGCAATTGGCAAGGCATTATTTTGGTTTTTCAACAACACAATTGATTTCAATTGAGCCTGATAACCATCTTTCATGTACGCAGGATTACCGACTATTTTCTTCGTTGAAGCTACTTCCAAATAAGGATTTTCAAAAACCCCCACTCTCAAAATATTACGCAACAAACGAACTGCCGATTGTTCCATTCTGGCACGCATTTTTGCTTCTCCCAATTCTTTTACGCCCATTTGATAGGCTTCTAAAATGGGTTTAGCATCATTATTTCCCCCAAATTGATCAACGCCTGCCATCAAAATTTTGTAATGACGTTGGGCAAGGGTTAGATTTTCAACGCCCCAAGATTTTCCGTCTACGAAACTATCCATTACATTATGGTTGCCCGTAACGCTCCAGTCCGTACACACTACGCCATCGTAAGCGTATTTTGTTCTGAGTAAGTCGTTGATAATGTATTTGTTATAATTATTCGCTACGTTTTCTCCGTTCTTTTTATCTTGATTCCACGAAATTGTATAATAAGGCATAACAGCAGAAGCCATCATTGTTTTGCCCTTCAATTTGAAAGCTCCGCTAATGAAAGGAATCAAATGAGCATCAAAATTATTACCTGGATAAACGGCAAACTTTCCGTTGGCATAATGTGCATCACGCCCAGCTTCGCCTGCACCACCGCCAGGCCAATGTTTCACCATAGCATTTACACTTCCAAAACCCCAACCGTTGGCAATTTCTTTTGTACCCAATGAAGTCTGAAAACCATTACAATACGCTTGTGCCATGGCCGCTGAAAGCAGAGGACTTTCCCCAAAAGTACCATTAAAACGTCCCCAACGTGGTTCGGTAGCAATATCTACTTGCGGAGAAAGAGCAGTGGTAATCCCCAAAGCCCGATATTCTGCCGCTGCAACTTGTCCAAATTTTTCTACTAATGAAGGCTCAAAAGTTGCTGCCATTCCCAAAGAACTTGGCCACATTGAAATCTCTCCACCCGCTGCGGCATCAAATTCTGCACGGGCTTTTGTGCCGTGTCTTGGGTCGGTGCTGTTATTGGCAGGAATTCCCATACCCACACTTTCGCAAAAAGATTGTAATTTGTTATTCCATTGGGCGGCAATTTCGGGCGTTTTTACGGTTGTCAGCAAAACGTGACGAAGGTTGTCATCTTTTAGAAATGTCTTTTGTTGATCGGTTAAATCTGAAGGGTCAGTTTCTCCTTCTTTAAAAGGTTTTCCGTTGTAAGTTCCCGCAAAATACCCTCCCGAACGGGCAGGAAGCGATTGATGCGAAGAATAAAGCATCAAGCCCGCAATTTGTTCAATACTTAATTTTGAAGCTAAATCTTTGGCTCTGACATCAACGGGCAAACGCCAATCTTCGTATTTGTCTATTTTACCATTTTTGTTTAAATCTTTAAAGGCTAAACCGCTGATTGTTAATATTTTAATGGCAGAATTTGGGGAATACCCCAATGTTTGTCTACCTTGATTTTTGATAATATTATTGCCATCAACTTGCGTTTCTGACCATTTTTTTTGTGCAAAAGTGGGTAATAAACCCAAGCACAGAAAACTGGCTAAAATTTGTTTTTTCATGTTTTTTATTGAAATATATTTTGATATTAATTTATAAGGTGTCCTGATAATATTTAATGTAAAGGTAGCAGAATGCCTTATTTTTATTTATTTTCATTTAAGTATTTCATAACTTCTCCATAAAATTTTCGTTTGAAATTAAAACCCTATTCCTGTTTATGCAAAGACTTTTTACTTATTTCCTGATATTTTCGACACTCTGTATTATATTCTCGACAGCTTTCTCTTCTCAGGCTCAGGATAATCAACGGTACATGGCTTTGTCGTTGGTAAATGTCAATTACAGAGACTATCAACTTGAACAAATCCAGAAGGCTTCTGATATTGGGATGAATGCGGTGATAATTACGGTGAGATGGGATGTGATTTATCAATTAAAAGTAAATTCCGCCAATCCATGGGAGCAATATGACTTGCAAATTCAAGCCGCTCGGAGCAAAGGAATGAAAATTTGTCTTCGTGTGTGTATGTACACTTGGTGCAATACAAAAGTAATTGGAGCCGCCGAAGATAATACGGTTGCTTCCTGCGATGGACTTTCAAATGCCGACCGAATGATGGGCTACGATATTACGGGCAAAAATAAAAGACTTCAACAACAAGCTTCGGGCTATAATGGTTGCGATTTAATTGATGATTGCGGACACGTTCTGGTGTATAGTTTCGCCTCAAAACCCTTCCAAGAACGCACTCAAAATTTTGCTCGAATCGTCACCAATCGCTATAAATATTTGTTGGATAATAATGAATTGCTTTACATGAGCGTGGTAACAACGCCTGAGCAAGAATTTGGGTTTCCTTATAAAACCACTAAAGGAACTGACGGAGGTTTTAATGCCCTTTTCGACTTTTCGCCCACGGCAGTTCAAGGTTTTAGGGAATTTTTGAAGGAAAAGTATAAAATTGATTTCAAGAAATTTCAGTTAGCTTGGGGGAATCGAGGCAAGGATTTTAATAGTTTTGATGCCGTCGAACCTACAAATTCAGCGGGTTCGTTTTCCTATGGTGTATTTATTGGTAATGGAAAACATACGCAAGATTGGTATCAATTTAGGCATAATTCATTGAAGAATTTTTCGATAAATTTTGTGAAAGCTGTTAAAGGAATTGATGCACGAATTAAAGTAGTCAATGATTATGGTTCTTTGTTGGAAACACGGATTGGTAATTATGGATTTAAGGATATTGGTGAAGGAACAGACGGTATAAAAGTAAATGATGGCCCTTTGACCGACCATCGAATGGTCACGGATATGTGCCGAACCAATATGCCTAACAAGTGGATTATGAATGAAGCCGAAGGACCGTACGCAACCCAAGACCAGTTTGAAGAATGTTATACGCACGGGGCAAAATTGATGAGTGCTTTCAATTATAATTTGGAAGACGGTATTCAGCGAAAAATGCTCGTGGAGGTAGTGAACAAATACATAAAAGGCTCAAATGGTATTATGAAACCCATTGAAACTTGTGGGTCAGCCCTTTATAGCGTGGATGATATGCTTACGAATGATGGTTGCAATACATCAGACCGAACCAATGTAGCTAATAATTGTAAACTCTATAAAAATTGGCGAAGTGTATTTGATGGCAATGGCAACAAACCCGTGCGAATGTTTCTGAATGAAGAATACACGACCGATATTCGCTATAATCAACCCTTGACTGACTATTCAACTTGTGGTTCAATTCCCAATTTTAAGGATACTTATAATAGTGATTGTCAAAAATTACAAACCTTGCCCAATGCGATTGAATCCTATCGTGGAGGTTTGGAAAGTGTTGATTGTCAGGAAATTACGGGTTGGGCATTGGATAGTAAAAATTTAGAAAATATTCTGACGGTTGATATTTACATAGATGATATTAAAATTGGAACGACCCAAGCAAATTTGGGAAATCGCCCAGATTTAGTAACGACTTATCAAGATTCAAAAGCTTATTTTCGCTCTTTTAGGTATGTTTTACCCGATTCTGCTTGGTTTAAAAGTAGTCTTCGACATAAGATTCTGGTAAGATTTGGCGATACTAATAAGACTTTACAACCTTCAACCGAAAACGAAAAAACGTTGCGTTGTTCTGGGGTTGGTTCGGGGATTTGTGGAACTAAATTTAGATTGGGTATTTCACCCGATTCATTGGCAAACGTTTTTCCGACAGGGGCAGAATATGAAGTTTCGGTAAGTTCAAATCTGAAATGGAAAGTTGACAAATCGGCTAATTGGCTAACTGTTAGCGCTGACACGGGTTCTTTAGATAAAACATTTCGATTAAAAATAGTAGCTTCTTCCGAAAAAGATACTCGCACAGGAAAAGTTACAGTAACGGGCGAAGGCATCACAAAAACCATATTCATTACCCAAAAAGGAGTAGGGGAGAATTGTGCCGATTGCAGTAATGATCCAATCATAACCAATCCGATTGACCCCATAAAAGGTCCAATGGCATCTTTATCTTACCGTGGATTAGTTGAAAAAGCCAATTGTTGTTCCGTGAAAGGTTGGGCGTTTAATGCTGATAATTTCGATGATATTCTGACGGTAGATTTTTATTTGGATAAGCAAAAAATAGGTTTTATGCAAGCTAACCGAGGCTATCGCTTTGATTTGGTCAATACTTTAGGAACAGAAAAATTATTTTATAAAGCCTTTTGTTTTGATATTCCTGCAAGTGCGTGGGCCTTGTATAAAGATGGGAAATCCAGAAGGTTGACGGTCAGATATGGAAATACAATTACTCCATTGGCGGAAACTGAAACGTTTGTGTTGAGTTGCCAAGAAAAACAAATTTGTCAAGAATCAGATTTGTGCATCAATCAAAATGATTACGATAAAGAAATAACCCTTTACCCAAATCCGAATAATGGAAAATTTAAGGCAGAAATATATTCCACGGCTGACCAGCCAAGTATTTTTAGATTTGTAAATCCCAACGGACAGATTTTAAAGACTGAAAATGTCTACCTAAATCAAGGATTAAACCGTATTGATGTAGATATTTCATCCTTTCAAAATGGCGCATTTTTAGTATCAATCGAAATGGAAAATGGGCGGAAATTGCTTGGAAAGGTGGTGAAGAGAGAATGAGAATTTTCTTTACAATTTTGTAATAGTCCGTTCATAATGTATTGATATGTTGGTGGTAATTTTGAAACAAAAACATGAAACAACACCGTGCAATTTTTCAACAAAACAGTTGGAGAGATTTTCAGAACAAACGAAACGTGAATCGTAAAAATGTCAATAATCACAAATCAAACGAAAGTACAAATCCAGAATTTGATAGAGTTTCTTTCGATTGGATAAATTAAAAAAGCCGTCCCAATAACAAATGAGACGGCTTTTTTGTGCAAAATGGCCTATACTTTTTTCTTATACAAAGGAACCGTACTACAAGGTTCTCCAAACATCAAAGACTGCACAAAAGGCTGCAAAATTCGAGTGATTTCTACGTAAGCTGCCGCAGGCACAGGTACTTTTGAACAACCCTTCACCACAACTCTCGCTCCCTGATATTCAGCTGGATTGACTTTACGAAGCGCATCGTAAAATAGTTTATTTTCCAATTCTTCTAAATTTCCCAAAACAACGGTATTAGCAAAAGGCTGTAATTTTAAAGTCAAAAGCATATATGCCCACGTGGGAATAATAACATCTTCCGAACAAATAATTGCCACATTTTTCCCTGCGTATGGACTCCAATCATGGTTTTTGAGGAATTCTCTGAAATCTTTTTCCTTCAAAATCATTCCCATAAACAAATTGTCTTTGAGGTCATAAACTACTCTTTCACCTTGGTCATAAAGGTCTTCCAAGTCAAAAGTAACGAGTCCACTGTTGATTACTTTATTGACGATTAATTCTTCTTCCATTTTAACTTAATTAATTTATACCCAAATTCCCTTCTCCCTTTCTCCGTTATTCCCTTTCTACTTTCTTAGCCTGTGTTCCCACAAAGTCTTTCAAATAAAAAGGCTCGAAAGTCACTACGTTTTCAAATAACGATTTTTCAAAAGAATTGGTTGCCAATAACCCAACCGTTTTGGCGGAAGGATGAATTTCTGTATTTAAGAAAACCGCATTTTTATGGTTAATTTCTGCTCGACATTTTGCCGCACCATCACCAAAAAATACGA
>NZ_CBABQS010000062.1:0-28615 GCF_964672035.1 Arcicella sp. | reverse complement strand
GTTTATCACAAAGGCGGTGCAAGAGTGGTGAAATCAAGCTCTACGGGTGGTTCGGATATTCATCAGCAATAGTTTATTAGTCAGTTGACAGTTTTTAGGAAGCAGTGAAAAGCACACACGTGAAATAATCAAAAAAAGGCTTCTTGAATTAAGAAGCCTTTTTTTGATAGTACGTAATATAAAACTTTTACCGCCTACTGAAAACTACTTACTGTCCTAACTACTCCTCATAATAATACCCAAAAATGATATCCATTTCATCATCCGAAGTCAATCCAAAAGTGATTTTGGCAGTCGAAGTATTGTTGTAAGTTACCACCGAAGTCAAGCCTTCACCTTTTTTCAAAGTTATTGGCGTGGCAAAATTTATCACCGCTGGGTGTTCCCAATCCGTATTTTCGTACACTACTTCACCATTTCTTGCTCCTCCGAAGATTTTGATAACGTATTTTTCCCCAAATTTATGCGTATGTGAGGTCAACGACACAATTTTTACGTTTGTTCCGAAGGTAAAATCTTTCGAAATGGTCGTTTTAGCACTGGCAGGAATGGTTAAGTTTGTATTATTAAAATCAATGGTTTTTACCACATATTTCACCTTTGCTTTTTGGGTGGTGTATAAATTAACGTAATTTTCACCGTAAAGTGCGGTATTTGTTTTATTGAAATAATGCGGATTTAAATCCATCGAATAATTGGCTGGCAATAATAAAGCTGTCCCTTCTGGAAATACATATTCTTGATTGGCTTGAGTCCCTCCACCCAAGAAAATATGGTTCGACATTTGAATTACCGTGAAAAGATTGAGACCATTATCTGGATTTCTTAAATCTCTTATTTGGTCAATAACGGGTAAATTTGTTCGGTCACGGTAATCATACAAAACCATGTGATGGCTGTTTGGACGAGATTGCAATTTGATTTTATTGACGTAAATCTCTGAGGTATTACCCACATTTCTTCTTACAAACAATTCACGTTCAAAATTCGGATTAACCGTAAATTTATCCACCTTCAATTGAAATCCCTCCACACCTTCTGCACTGGGAGAACTCATGGCTTTAAAAGCATCCGTGGTTGAAACACTCGGCGTTTTGTCATCCAATAATTTTGCATCGGCCACTTCGCCAGTTTGTGGAGCGCCTGCCTCAATCCAACGACGGACAAACTCAATTTGCCCAACGCTCAAAGCCGTACTTCCCAAAGGCATGGGCGAACCGTATTGTTTACCGCCATGATGCGCAACATCCCAATTTAATTTATGATACAAAAGGCTTTCCAGCGATTTGAAGGCTCTTACACGCAAATGTCCATCGGCTTTCGAGAGGGCATTTACGGGTGTAATACCCACTAAATTTGCGTAGGCAACTGATTTTTCTAAAACCAAGCCATGCTGATTATAATTACCGTCGGAAGTGGAAGCGTGACAGCCCGAAGTTGCACAGGTGGGCGTAAGAATTTTATCTTGCATCAAACTAAAACTTGATACGACCGTTGGATTTGGCGTATCAACAGATTGTTTTGTACAAGCTGATAAGGTTAATAAAGCCCCTAAAATGATAGTTGCTCCTTTGAGTAAATTATTTTGCATGGTTCTTTATTACTGTTGATTTCCACTTAGAGGTTTCATTTGCCAAATGGTTTAATTACAGACATTTAAACGAATAAACTTGCTTAAATTATACAACAATATTAACAAAAATACACGATTATTTTTTTAAAATAACCATATTGAAGAACAGCAAAAGGTTTTGTTTTGTTATGGAATTAATTAATAAAAATCGAAAAAATGAAAACAACAGAAAATAAAGAAACATTTGCCGACATTATCAAGGGCGATACGCTCGTGTTGGTAGATTTTTTTGCCACTTGGTGTGGACCTTGCAAAACAATGGCTCCCATTTTGAAAGATTTTTCCACACAAATGGGCGACCGTGTGAGAGTCATTAAAATTGATGTAGATAAAGCGCCCTCGACGGCTGAAACGTATAAAATTCAAGGTGTTCCAACGTTGATATTATTTAAAGGAGGCGAAATTCTGTGGCGACAATCGGGCGTGGTACAGAAAAATCAATTGGTGAAATTGATTAATGAATTGTAGTAATTCTATCATAAGCCGCTGTCAGGGTTTCGGACTTTACCCTGACAGCGGTTTACCGTTTTATTATCCACTACAAACTGCCAAATTTCATCCCATCACCGATTTTGTGATTCCCAATAAAATTCCTTTCCAAAGGGTGTAGAAAAAGGGTTTTGTTGGGATTCGTTCGTATTGGATGGTCGATATTCGCACGGGTGCTTTGCCAATTGGATTACTATCTTTTATCACAAAAGTATTGGCAAAAAATGATAATAATTTTCGCTTTTTCAAGCCCGTTTCTTCTCCTTTTTTCAAAATCGTAATATTCAAATCTTCATAAAGCATGGTTGCCGAACCTTTGAGGGCGTATCTGTCCCCTTTGAGATTACAAGTGAATTCATTCAAAATTCCTTTCTCAGCTTTAGCAAAACCCAAAGAGGCTGTTACTTGATTTAGATGCGCTATTTCCATTCTTTTGACATTACCATGAAATAGAAAATCGCCTTTGGGTGCCAACATATCAAAATTAAAATTTAAAGTAATGGCCGCTTTATTCATCAAATATCCATTGAAATTTACCAAACAATTTGGATTAGTTTTTAGTGGAATAGTATCGTTGGTAAGGTTTTTAATGTTGCCCGTTACTTGCTTAAAAATGACATTTCCAACCGATTTTGTATCAGGATTATATTCAGAATAAGTGATATTGAAATTCCTCATTTTGACGGTATCAATCATAAATTTGAGATTCCAATCTTTGAACGCCTCATGCGGGAAGGGGCGGTAGGGAGACTTTGGCGGCACATTAAATGTTCTGGTATCCGTAAAAACCGTTACATTTCCTTGATTGATTTGTAGTGATTCGGCATATATTTTTTTCTCCTCAAAGAGTTTTTTTATATCAATTTCTTTTAAAATAATATCATTAAAAATAATGCCTATCCTGTCATCGCCATTAGTATGAACGCTGTAATCCATTGGTTTAAAACGGGGTTCAAGCACCAGGTGTTTCATAGAAAGAGAGCGGGTTTCGGTAGAAAACAATAATTCATTAATTTTCAAGGTATTCAAAGAATCTTGTGAAGGAACTTGTATTTTTTTCAAGCTAAAAATACATTCTTTAGTATAGTAAAACCGCTTTTTATCTTGCCCCGAAACTGAATCAATCAATAAGTCAGACACTTCTAAATCAAGGTTTTCGACCCTACTGATATGCGGTTTATGGGGGCTTCCTAAATTGGAATAAGTGAAATTAATGTTTTCAAAAATAATTTTTCTTACGGAAAATGATTTCACAAATTTTGAGATAATTTGATAGGGAGATTTAGCGGTTTTAAAGGAGTTGTAATTTTGTTTTTCATGTATTAATTCTACATTTGGGTCTTTAATGGAGATTGTACTCAATTCCAGTTTATTAGAAAAGAAGATAGTCCAGGGACGTAATCCCGTTAATTTTATATTATCTACTTTGCCTTGATAAATGTTATCGGGCAATTTTTTTACTTTTTTCAAACCCACAAATAAATTAGAATCTGCTCGCCAAACTACGCCCAAAACATTGGCTGTGCCCGAAACAATATCATAATTAATATCCTCAAAATCAAGATAATATAAACTATCGGTAGATGCTAAAACCGCCGTTTTGATACGTTTTGATAACAATGGTTTGACACTCCAAAAACCAATGCTGGCCACGATAAAAAAGAGCCCAATAAAACTCAAGATTGAGATGAATACAGTTTTTTTAACACTTAATTTCCTTTTATTTTCCATTTCAATTTTAAAAAAGGCTGTATGTTAATCCAAAAGATAAATTAGTTCCTCTGCTTCCTACTAAACCAATATTGAAATTACCAAACACTCCAAGTCGTTCGATAAAGAAATATCTTGCTCCTGCTTGTGCATAAAATGCTGAACCCGATTGGTCTAAAATTTTACCGTACAAACCGCCCACATAGGCATCAAATCTGCTGGAAGAATTTGTTATATCGCCCGTAAAGTGATAATTTAAACCCACACCAAATAGTCCATCACGGTATAATACGCCATCTTTGGTTTTACTACCATACCAGCCTCTCACTTCAACGCCGATATTTCTACCGATGCCGTATTCGGCCGCAAGCATAAGAGGCAATAAATCTTTCTGATAAACAATGCCTACGCCCAGCACTAAAGAGCCTGTGTGAAAAACACCGTCTGAGGTTGGGTCTGCGGTTAACGTGACGCTGCGAGTTGGCGTATTTATTCTTGCTACTTCTGTGGGTTGGCTGGGTGTGATTTTATCAACGGATTTATTAACTACTACCACAATATCTTTTGTAATCGTATCAATTTTGGCGGCTATTTTTTGCGTTTGGGTAATGTCTATTTTCGTACTATCTCGGGGCGTTGATTGCGCTATTACAGTCGTACAAGCCAAGGATATTGACAATGTCAAAAGCTGAATTTTGTTGATAATTAGTTTCATCAGTTTATTAATTAAGTTTATATTTAGTCGTATCCATCATTCAATAAATCATTCCACATCGCTAAAAGCCATTTTCTGGCTACTTTGGGGAATATTATACTCGTTTTATTTTTCTGAAAATCCCATAAAAAGCAAATGACCCGAAAGCAAACTTTCGAGCCATATTTATAGGAAAGAGATTAGTAATTATTTTTGAGCAACTTCTTCTTTTGTTGCTTGTTTCTTCAATTTATCATTTGCTACAATGGCAAATTCCACCCTACGATTCTGTTCACGTCCCGAATCTGAAACATTATCAGCTACTGGATTTTTTTCACCGTATCCCAAAATTGTCAAACGATTACGGGATACTGAATTCGCCTTCAAAACGGCTGCTATTGCGCCTGCTCTTTGTTGCGATAGTTTCATGTTATATTCTGCCGTTCCCACATTATCCGTATGTCCTGCCACTAAAATTTCTGTATCAGGATATTGTTTCAAGGTTTCGGAAAACTTGATTAAATTTTCGTTCACCCGTGGATTTACTTTTGATGAATTAAAATCAAAAAGTACGCCCGATTTCATCGTAATTTTTATCCCCTCACCTACTCTTTCAACATCCGCCAAAACATCTAAATCTTTCTTTAGTTTTTCGGCTTGTTTATCCATGTATCTTCCAATAAATGTTCCTGCCACTCCACCAATTGCCGAACCAATAATGGCATAAACCGCTGGATTTTTTGATTTACTGCCAATCACTGCGCCTAACGCACCACCCGCTCCAATACCAATAATTGCTCCCCGTTGTGTTTTATTTAATTTCTTAAATGAATTACAAGATGATGCCCCAAAAGCAAGTACTACCGACATCAAAATAAGAAATATTTGTTTTTTTAAATTTACTGCTACATTATTCATGACGATAAGTTATTTGGTTTGTAGCTAAATTTTAAAATTTTATACCAGTCATAAAATCTCCCGTTCAAACTTTTAAGTAACTGATTTTTAAATATTTACAAATTATCCCGATTAATATTTAGGGGTAATTATTCTACATATTGGGTAAACAAATCATTTTCTACGGAGGATTGGAATATTTTCGAGCAATGTATTTTCAACATTTGTAAAAGCTGTTTGCAGATTATTGAGGTGCCTTGTCAAAATATCCCTCAAATATGGTAGGTTTTTAATTTCTAATAATCCCAGCATTTTTTTGTAAATATTCATTAAATATTCATCCCCAAACTGACAAGAAACCATTACCGTTCTGGGGTTTTTAGAAGCTCTGGCCATTCCAAAATAAAATTGAGATTGACTCATTTTAGCATCCTCAAAATGCAAGGGACTATCAGCATTTTCAATCGAATCAATTAAGGGATTTAGTTCCTCAATAATCGTAACAGACTCATCAACCTGTGCTTTGAAGTATGGCTGTAATTCGGGGTTGTTTATCATACTCATCAACTTTCGATATACCTCAATCCGATATTCATTAATCTTGAAAACGTTTATCAACTCTTTCAAGGTTTCTTCGCTCCTGATTTTCATGATTTGAGTATTTAATGTGTGTTAATTTTTACTACACTTGTTACAGAAAAATGCCAAAACAGTAGTCTTGGCATTCATAAATAAAAAACAAGGTGTTATAATAAAATCGTTATTGATTGTTCAAAACTTGTTGTTCAGCTTTTGCATGATGTTCTGAAGTTTTCAAAGATTGAATAACTTTCAAAGATTCAGAAATTGAAGAGCGTTGTGCATTCAATAAACTCGTAAAATCAGGTGATGCTTGTACTTTATCCAACGCTAAAGCGGTATTATAAGCCTTGATAGCTGTTTGGTCACCAAATTCGCACGAACTTAAAATAGTCTCACGGTTGTTTGAAGAAATGGCCGCTTTAAAGTCTAACCACACTTGATGAACTTTACCCGAGAAAGTGCTTCCTGATGCAGGATCGCCACCAAATTTTTCTACGTGTGCTGCTAACTCATCCGTAAAATGCTCACTTTCATTCACCATTCCTTGAAAAAGTCCCTTCAAATCTCCACCATCAATATCTTCGGCTGCTTTTTTATAACCATCAATTCGGCTGTGATTAATCTCAATCAACTCATTCAGAGCGGTTAAGAGAATGTCATATTGTGTTGTCATAGTTAAAATATAGCGTCTATTATTTTGTAACAATAAACGCTATTTTGTGAGTTAATAGATTATCATTTTATTACTTTAGCTCAAAGCAGCTTTCGCTTTCGCTTTCAATTCTTCGTATTTATCGCCAATTTTCTCCCCAATTTCTTCTGCTTTATCTTTTGCGTCTTCGTATATATCTCCTGCTTTATCTTTCACATTTTCCCAAGTATCCGAGGCATCTTCTTTCAAATCGTCGGCTTTTTCAGCTAAATTAACTACTCCTAATTTTACATCAGAAACGGTTTCTTTTGCTTCTGCTTTCAGCACAGCTACTTTTTTATCCAAAGTATCCATCTGGCGTTCTGCCTTTTCGTTTTCGAGTTGTTCTTTCGTATTTTCCATTTTCGTCGGTAGTTTTATCGTTTTAAAGTATCTGATTTATTTATTATTGCTGAATCTTGAGGTGTTACTTTTCCCATATTATGTTGTCCTTGATTACTTTTTGTTGACCACAATCCTCCAACCACTGATATCACCATTAAACCAAGAATGATGGCCAAAAGAAGCAAAAACATATTAGTAGGCTTTGTTTTCTTTTGATGCTGAATCTCAGATTTCATCTCGTAATTAACTTTATTTTTTAGCGGGTCAATTTCCATGAGTTTTATTGTTTAATTATACTAAGAATTGTAAAACTTCTGTACCATATATTTTACAATGATTTTGATGTTTTTTTGAGTAAAATCTTCCACAGAATGAGGAAAAATGTAGTGTTTTGAGATGCTATTAATTAGTACTTTCAAGAGCAAAAATAGAGGCATAAAAAAAGGAATAATTCAGAGAACTATTCCTTTAAGTAAAATCCTAACTGCTTAATTAGTCTTTTCATTAGCAAATATGGTTGTAAAAAAAGGTATAGGGAATAAATCCCTACCCTTTCAAAAACCCCTTAACCATTACTAATTTAATATTTTAAGTATCTATATTTAAGTGATAGAGAAAGGTAAGAAGGGGAAAATAATCTCCCCCTTAAGCCACACTATCTAACCACTATTAAAATTTTATTTTGAGTAGTTTTTAAAAATATGGGAGCATAAATATGCCCCCTATTTCTCACAATCTAACCACTATTAAAAATCTACTATGTTGTTGATGAATTGTATATTCAAAAAAACTACTTTAAATCTTCTTGGATATTATCAATTTTTTTATTTAAATCTGCCTTAAATTCTTTCCAATTACGTTTAGTATCTGATTTTAATTCGTCCATTGAATTATCCAAATCATCTAATTTAGCTTGCATTTTGGCTTTACGAACTTTCCAACGAGCTTTTTCTTCAGCCGTTGCTTTGCTCATTTTAGCATCCATTTTATT
The DNA here is from genome assembly GCF_964672035.1 of Arcicella sp. Taxonomy (NCBI): domain Bacteria; kingdom Pseudomonadati; phylum Bacteroidota; class Cytophagia; order Cytophagales; family Flectobacillaceae; genus Arcicella; species Arcicella sp. The sequence goes on along the minus strand of NZ_CBABQS010000062.1, from coordinate 20,583 downwards.
AATATCCTCTTTGATGTCTGTGCGTTTTTCTTCAATCTTCGCTGACATATCCATGCGTTCCTGCTTGATATCGTCTGATGCTTGATTTAGTCCGTCTTTCACATCCGAAGCCACATTATCTGCACTTTCGGCTACTTTATCCTGAGCATCTTGGGTTTTTTCAGCAATATCTTTTTTCTCACTGCGTGAACAAGAAGTCATTGAAAATGAGCCTAATGCAATTACACTTACAAATACTAAGATTTTCTTTTTCATTTTTGATTATTTTAATAGAATTGAGATTGGTTTATTCTTTAAAAATTAAATCCGAGTGTTGCTTGTAATGAATTACCTTTCGCTGCAAATTTTGAAGCACTACTGGCATCCGCAAATTTTACATTTACTACATCATTGACGTTGCCTTCATAACGCAAATCAATGTTGAGTTTACCAATGTCAAAGCCAACCCCTGCTTGGTAGCCTAACGTTACATTATTGAAAATTTCACTGGCACTTTGCCCCTGATATTCTTTGATACTATCGCCTAAATTTCCACTATCCGATAATCTAAAAGTTGCTACAGGGCCAGCATTTATTCTCAGTACGTTTGCTAACTTAATCCCTATCAAAACGGGTAAATCAATATTTGTTAACTTCAAATCTATCGTTTTTCCATTGGCTTTCCCGTCTTCAAAAACATCAAATTTGCCACCTTTTTGCGATAATAAAATCTCTGGTTGAATAAAGATTGTTCTTCCGAATCTCATAAAAACACCCCCTACAAATCCGTAAGCACGGGTGTCATTACTTTTGAAACTAAAATTCTTTCCTCCCGATGATAATGATAAATCATTCCCACTAACTTGTGATAAATTTACCCCTGCTCTAAGCCCAACGGTAAATAATTTTTCTTGAGCAAATGTCGTCATACAAGACATGGCAATAATTACTGTTAATAATAACTTTTTCATAGGTTTAAATAAATTTGTATCTTGTATATTCAGTTTAAAAACTTGTGCCAGCCACGATGATTTATAAGTAGAAATAAAAATCAAAGTCTCAGTTTAGAAGAATTACCTTTAATTTTTGTCATAAATGAATTCAAATCGTGACCTCTTTCATTAAATTGACTTGAAACGTTATTCTCAATTTTGACATGAGAAAATCCAAAAATTATGAATATCCCGATGATGGAAATTGATAATATTAAAAGTACGATAGCCTCCATAACATTAAATGTTTAAGGGTTGAATTAATTTATTAATCTAAATTCATATTCCTCTGCGAATCAATGATAAGATAATTGATATTACCGCAAGCACTAAAAGAATATGAATCAGGCCACCAACACTGTAAACAAATACGCCCAACAACCAACCGATAATCAAAATAACTGCGATAGTATATAAGAGACTTCTCATGATTTTAGATTTTCAAGTTTGAGATAAATTTTCATAAATACTTATAAAAATCATATACCAACAATTTGGGAGATATTTAGCGAAAAAAACGTGGGGAATTGTCGGTATTTTTTGTGGAAATGGGGAATAATTACCCCATAAACAACAAGTTGTGGAAGGATGTTGGGTGGCATTAATGTTTAAATGATTATTAAAATTGTTTATTAAACTAAATCAAAATAACACATGGAAACAGTCTCAAATCATGAAACGGTTGTTATTAGCACTTCAAAAATTAAAACTTTGCAGGTGCTAAATTTCTTATTCTTTATCATTATGGTTACGATGAACGGTTTGGCGGTCGGGTTGCCCCTGAATGGAAAATCAACGGGCGAATTATCCAATAAGTATCCTAATTTGTTTGTTCCAACGGGCTTAACTTTTTCTATTTGGAGCGTTATTTATTTGCTATTATTAATATTTTGCATTTACCAAGTTCGTTCACTTTTCAGTCGAAAACCCGAACCTCATTTAGCGATGATTTTGAATGCAATTGGCTATTTATTTATCCTGAATGCTACTTTCAATGCGCTTTGGATTGTGGCTTGGCATTACGAAATATTACCTTTGTCGATTGTGATAATGCTGGGCATTTTAGTAACCTTAATTCAAATTAATAAAAACCTAAAAGCCGTTCAACCTTATATTAGCGGCGGACTCAAAGTTGTGGTGAAGGCTTCTTTTGGGTTATATTTTGGCTGGATTTGCATTGCCACTATCGCCAATGTTACGGCCATTTTGGTGGGCTATGGCATCATGCCTACGGGTATTTCGGGGCAATCGTGGGCGTGCATTATGATTTTGATTGGTAGTTCAATTGGGTTTATCTCCACGATAAATGTTAGAAATGGCTACGTTGGATTGGCGATTATTTGGGCTTTGATAGGCATCATTATTGCCCGAAATCAGGATATTATTTATTACAAATATGTAGTTTACAGTGCAGTATTCGGCATTTTGATGATGGTGAGTGCCATGTTGATGGCTTCGACTTTGCAGATGTTTACCCGTAGAAAAGTGATTATTCAAGATTAAGATTTTATAAATTTTACGGAAGTCGTCGTCTAAAACAACGACTTCCGTAAAGACTTATGTAAGCATTATATCGCTAACGGAAAAGTGATAATAAAAGTAGTGCATTTACCCATCTCTGATTCTACCTCCACACGAGCTTTATGGGATTGAATAATGTTGAGCGTAGCGGCCAAACCCAACCCAATTCCATTGTTTTTTGACGTAAAATAAGGCTCAAATAATCTGCCAATGTGTTCTTGACTAATCCCAATACCATTATCTTTGATAGTTAATACAGCATTTTTACTGGTCGAAAATGTTTTTATGGTTAAAATGCCTTGCCCTTCTTTCATCGCTTCAACCGCATTGATGATGATATTAAGAAATGCAATTTGAATCTTTGATTTATCCAAATCTACCACAATATCTTTGGTAAATTTCTTGATTAAAGTTATTCCTTTCAGATTAATTCTATCAATGGCCAATTCGATGGTACTTTCTAAAACTTCCTGCAAATCCAATCGACTAAATACCACTTCCGATGGACGTGAGGTATTCAACAGTTCAGTAATCAAATCATTGATTCTTTGGCTATTTCTACGAATAATATCTAAAAAAAACTTGGAGTCTTCATCATTAAAATCTTCCCCCATTTGGTCGAGCGATAGATTTATATTAGTAAGTGGATTACGAACTTCATGGGCGAGCGTTCTGACTAAACGTCCCGTTGCCGCCATTTTTTCAAATAAAAGAAAATCTCTTTCTTCTTTTTTTCGGGTCGTAATGTCTTGAATAATTCCTAAATAATAAGGGAGCCCTTCTCCATCAAGTTGACGGTTGCAATGAATTAAACACTGCTTTTTTTCACCCGATTTTGTATTTAAAAAGACTTCATAATTACTGATTTCCCCTTTTTCTTCGAGCGTTGTGAAGAGTTTTTCTTTATCTTCCGACTTTACAAATAGCGTGTATATTTTTTGAGTATAAAGTTCTTTTTCATCATAACCCAAAAGTTCGGTCGTTGAGGGCGTAAAATAGCGAAAAGTACCATCCAACTGCGTAGCAAAGATGGCTTCTTTTGTTTTATCAAAAATGTTGCGATATTTTCTTTCACTTTCTCGGAGCGTGGCGAGTGTGTTGGCTCGGTCGAGCGAATAACGAATGCAGCGTTCTAATTTTTCGGAATCTAATTCACTTTTTACCAAATAGTCGTACGCACCGAGGGTCATTGCTTCCATATCAATGCGCTGGTCACCTTTGCCAGTTAGGAGAATTACGGGCGCTTTTAGTCCATGAGCAGCGCCAATTTTCAATAAATCAAGCCCCGTTTTTGCGCCTAATAAAAAATCAAAGAAACATAAATCGTACGTTTTTTGCTTGATTTTTTCCAGCGCATTATCAAATGAAAAAGCCCAATCTATTTCAAAATTTTGCCCTTTTATATCATTCAAATAATCACTGGTTAGATAAAAATCGTCTTCATCGTCATCTACTAATAGCAACTTTATGGTATAATCTTTAATCATTTGGTTTTAGGATTAGCTATATAAAAGAGTTGGATTTTAGACTGTAATTAGTTCATCCTCGGGCAAATAGACCGTAAAAACAGCGCCTTTATTCGGTTCGCTTTTAGCAATAATATAACCGTGATGATTATCCACAATTTTTTTACATATTGCTAATCCTAAACCCGTTCCTTCAAATTCAGACCGCCCGTGTAGGCGTTGAAAAATGAGGAATATTTTCTCGGCGTATTCTTCATCAAATCCAATCCCGTTATCACTTATTGAGATTTTGTAATATTTATTATGCTTAAAAGGAACACCCAATAAACTCATTTCTTTTCGGTCTGCTTCGTGGGCTTCAATAGAAATTTTAGGTTTTTCATTGAGTTTGACAAATTTCAAGGCATTGCTAATCAAATTTTGAAACAATTGTTGCATCTGCGTGGGAAGGGCATTCAACGTAGGCATCGGCATCATCGTTATTTGAGCATCAACATCTTGAATTTTCATTTCCAAATCGCTCAAAATACTTTCAATAATAAACCCTAAATCAACTAATTCAGGAGGTTCTGTTTTTGTAGATACTCTCGAATAGGACAATAGGTTTTCCATCAGTATTTTCATACGATTAGCGGCATCCATCATTCTGGATAAATAAAATTGACCATCTGAACCTAATTGTTCACCATATTTACCATTCAAACGTTCGCCGAATGCCATAATTTTACGCAATGGCTCCTGCAAATCATGTGAAGCAATGTAGGCAAACTGTTCTAAATCTTGATTGGAACGATTTAATTCTTCAATTTTATATTTCAAATCTTTTTCATAAACTTTCATCTCCGTAACATCAACAGTATTTCCAACAAATTTAATTGGTTCATCTTTTTCATTTGTCATAACCCATCCTTGGGTATGAACTGTTCTTTCAATGCCTTCTAAGTTTATTAATCTGTGTTCAAAGGAGTAAGGTTTTTTTGTTTTAATGGCCTGTTCAACTATTTTTTTTACCCAATTCACATCATTTTCATGCAACCGAGATAAATAGAATTCATAGGATAGATTTTCAGGGAGTTTTGTAATACTACCCCCAGAAAAAAGCCTTTTCAAACCATCCGACCATAAAAGGGTATCATTATTTACATCCCAATCAAAGCTCCCATAATTCATTAAGGCTTCCGCATCTTTGAATAAACTTTCGGCTTTTTCTAACTCATCGTGCGCTTTTTTTAATTCTTCAATCTTGTATTTTAAGGTGTTTTTGAGTTCATTTAATTTGGTAACATCTTCTGAAGTCCCCAATACTCTGATTACTTCGCCGTTATCATTCAGAAAACTTCTGCCCTTTACGGCAATTAATTTTCGATTATTGTTTTCATCAATTATTCCGTGTTCGAATTCATAAAATAGTTTTTTGTTGACGATAGCATCGTTAGAAATTCGCTTTACTCGTTCTTTGTCTTCCTCAACAATATGCTGATTATAGATACCATAAGCCATCTTTGAATCTGGATATAAATTTGCATCGTATCCAAAAATATCAAATAAACCATTCGACCAAACCACATAATCAGTTCCCAATGTCCATTCCCAACTACCATAGCTGAAAATACTTTCGGCATTATTTAACTGAAGTTGCTTTTGTTTTTGTTGTTCTGCATTTTCGGTTTCTTTGGTTATATCCTCGGCAATAACCACAATTTTAGCAGCATTATCTTTTTTATCTTTTTTCAATAAAGTAGCTCTATTTCTAACAATGTGCCTTTTACCCTCTTTTGTTAATAATTCAATGGTAAACGACCGATGATCGCCCTCTTTAGTATCCTTAAACAATTGATTTACTTTATCGAAAAAATCCTCTCTGTTTTCGTAGTTTTTTACAGGAAAGAAACTTTTATCAAGTGATAATACTTCTTCGGCTGTATAATAAGCGATAATCCCCGTTTTTTCATTCAGATAAGTTATGTTAGAATCTTCTAAATCAAGCAAATAAACGAAATCTGGAATGGCACGCAAAAAACTATCAAACAAATCTGATTGTTTTTCTGAACTGAAAACATTGAGTAAATATTCGGATAAATCCATTATAATGGTTAAAAAAGCAGTTTTATAGCAAGAATATACTTGACTATAATTCAAAAATTCTCATCTTGTTATATAACGTTTTTCGGTCGATTCCTAACATTCTTGCGGCCTTACTTTTGTTGAAATTGACTTCCTTCAATATTTTTAATATCATATCATATTCTGCTTCAACCGCCGCTGATTTTAGCGTTGGTTTTACAGCATTTATCGACTCTGCTGCTGTTGTTACAGGTGAAACTGGAGGAACGTATTGTTGCGAAATTGCTATTGTTGGCAAAGTATTGGGCGTATCGTTGAATAGTAATTTCACATAATTTGAAATTTCAAATGGTAGTGTTTTAGCTTCAATCCAATCGCCATCCGTTAACAAAGTAGCTCTTTTAATTACATTTTTCATTTCTCTCAGATTACCATACCAAGCATAAGTCATGAAATTTTCGATAACATCTGGAGAAAAACCTTTAACTTTTTTACCTAATTCCGCATTTGTTTGATCTAAAAAAAAATGAGCGAAAGTCATAATGTCGTCTTTACGGTCACGTAGTAGTGGCACATCAATGCTAAATTCATTGAAACGATGATATAAATCTTCTCTAAATTTTCCTCTTTTAGAACTTTCAATTAATTTTTCGTTTGATGCCACTAAAATCCTCACATCTAAAGGAATTTCCTTTGTTCCGCCGATTCTTTTCATCGTTCTTTCCTGCACAACCCGCAATAAAAGCACTTGAACTTCATAAGGAAGATTAGCAACTTCATCCAAAAAAATCGTACCACCATTGGCTAATTCAAAGTGTCCAATCTTCTGATTTAAGGCTCCTGTGAAGGCTCCTTTTTCGTGTCCGAAGAGTTCAGAACCCGCCAAATCTTTTGAAATTGCGCCACAGTCCATGGCCACAAATGGTTGATTTGCTCTTTTTGAATGTAAATGAATTTCTTGAGCCACTGATTCTTTTCCTGAGCCACTTTCTCCATAAATCAAAACACTATAATTGGTTGGAGCAACTAACTTTATCTGCTTCAATAAATACTGCGATTCTTCCCCATTGCCAAAAATATACCTTGGTGCTTTAGCATTCTTTTTCTTTCCTTCCTGATAATTTTCTTTCCCATTATTTCCTTCAAGTTCATTTTGTTTACTCCCATTTTGGGTTTCGGTACTTTCGAGGGCTTTTTTGATAGTTAAAAGAATTTCATCCGGAAAAAGAGGCTTCGTAATGTAGTCGTAAGCCCCTAATTTCATTACATTTACCGCAATTTTTATGTCTGAATATCCCGTAATAATAAGTACGGGGATAAATGGAAATTTTTCTTTGATTTTAGAAAGAATTGTCCCTCCGTCCATATCTCCCAAACGGAAATCGGTCATTACTAAATCTGGTCTAAATTCTTGCAGTTGGGCCAAACCAGCATTGCCATCATGGGCGATGGCAACTTCATAGTTATTTTTAGTCAGGAAACGGCGAAGCAATAAGCATATATCGGTGTCGTCATCAATTACTAATATTCTTTGCATGGGTTTATTGTTTATGGAACGCAGATGAGACTTGCCGTTCTATCGTTATCTGTTACAAAACTCTTCTCATCTGGGCGGAAGGAATGCTCATATTTTCTCTATATTTTGCGACAGTTCTTCGAGCAATATTGTATCCTTTTTGAGCCAACAAATCCATTAATTGAAAATCATTCAATGGATTTAGTTTATTTTCGCTGGCGATTAAATTGGCAATTACCTGTTGAATTTCACGATTAGAAACCTCCTCGCCCGAATCTACTTTGATACCTTCGGTGAATAAATCTTTCAGATTAATGGTGCCAAAAGGCGTTTGGGCGTATTTACCACTGGTTACTCTGGAAATCGTTGAAATATCCATGCCAATTTGGTCGGCAATATCTTTCAATATCATCGGTTTCAAATTACGAATATCACCCGAGGTAAAAAATTCTCTTTGGAATAAAACAATGGCTTTCATGGTTTTCAACATTGTCGTTTCACGTTGTTGAATTGCCTCAATCAACCAATTAGCGGCACTCATTTTGGTATTAATGTACTGATTTACGGCTTTATTTTTGGTAGCATTTATCGTTTCAGCAAAATCTTTATTGATTTTCAACGAAGGTGTTCTACCATTATTCAGCGAAATATCAATCGACATATCGCCCGATAAATTGGTTTCATACGTAATAATATAATCGGGAATGATGTTATCTTTTACCGCAATTGAAGACGTGCTACCGTCCATAATTGGTTTTGCGTTGAGGGCTGTTATTTGTTGAATAGCAATTTTAAGCTCGTCAGACGTAATATTACGCATACGCATAATCTTCTCATAATTTCTAACGGCTAATTCGTCAATATTATAGGCCACAATTTCAATGGCAAGATTAACGTCAAGGCCATTTTCTTTTTTACGTTGTAATTGCATCATCAAACATTCCTGCAAATCTGACGCTCCGATGCCAGGCGGATCCATCATTCTCAACACTTTTAATAGATGTTCTACTTCTTCAATATCAACAAAAACATTGTTGGTAAACGAAACATCATCGGCAATTACATCCGCTGTTGTAGTCAAAAAACCATTATCATTCAAAGAATCAATGATATAATCCATCAACATGATTTGACGTTCGTTCAAAGGTAAATAATGAACTTGTGCTTTCAAATCTGTCCGCCAATCGCTTTCTTGAATAATTGGAACGGAATATAAATCATCATCACTACTGTGATTATTGATGTTCGTTTTATAATCTGGTGTATCGTCATTGCTATATTCATCCCAATCCGAATAATCATTCTCTGGTTTTATGATCGTCGAATAATCATCGCTTTCATTATCCGAAACTTCCTCGAAATCGTTATCTGGCGTTTCATCTTTTGTTACAATGCCTTCTTCCAATAAAGGGTTTTCTTCCAATTCATTCTTAATTCTCTCTTCCAATTCTACCGTTGAGAGTTGTAAGAAATTAAGCATTTGGATTTGTAAAGGCGTAATTTTAAAAGTTTGTCTTTGGCTCTGTGATAAATTCATCATGACTGGAATGGTTTTAGCGTACAGTTAGTCGTATTCAATTAGCGAGCCTATCAAAGCAATAAAGTGATTCTTTATAAAATAAATGTTTTATACGATACATAAGTATTTGATTTATAAATACTTATATGATAAATAAAATATTTACAGTGTTTAATATTTATGATTATTCAATGCTAAAATATTAGTGAATATAGCAAAAAGTTCTACGATATGGGAAATTTTTTCCCCATATCGTAGAACTTTTTGTTTTTGTGTTATCATGAAGTCATTTAATCTGCTACGCTGGCAATTGTTTTAAATCATGTTGGGTAAGTTCAATACTATTTTTTGGTTTATCTTCAGTAGCGTCTTTCACCCACATCAATGCTCTTTCTGCGAATGAAACTTTGGGTGCTTTAGGTTTTTTGGGTTCATCAGAAGTTTTACTTTTAACCCAATTTACGGTATCTTCTAAGATTTCAGTATCGTGTTTTGCCACATAATTTGACAATACATTGTTGGCAATGTAAGGAACTACCAAACGAGTAAGCCAAGAAGCACGGTATAAAACTGTATTTTTAAGAATTGCATCCACGCCAAAACGCAAACCCATGCCCACAATACTTTTTCGATTTCCATTATTGACTAATAGATTTTTGGCGTATCCTACAACCTGACGAGCAGGCTTTAGTTCTTCTTTTAAAACAGTGAAATGGTTGATCAATTTCAAATGAGAAAGCGTTATTTGATTTTTTAAACGAGCTCTTTCTGCCATTAAATCTTCGATTGTTTCTATTTTAGTCTTCATAATAAAATTTCTTAATGAATGAATTAATAATTGGCAATTTGATGTATTTATCTTTAATGGCATACACCAAAATTCCAATGATTATATAAAATAACCCAACGTAAAAAAAACCAGCAGATTGACTATTCAGATGTTCTCCGATGAGCAATGCCACGCCGATGCTCAAGAACATTAAAATAATCATTCCTATCACCGCCATTATTAAAGTGGTAGTGAGGACTGAAATTGTACCAGCAGCTTTCGAGGACGCATTGAGTACTCCCAAATTCCAACGAGCTTCTAAATACTCCGAGGCATTTTCAAAAATATCTTCGGCTTTATCTTTTATTTGGTCAATAGCTTCCATGCGTTTTTTATTTTTAAAGAAATACTTTCTAATTTTTATAAGGTTTTAGAAGATAATCGGGAATGTGAGTGTTAGCTTGTAGTAAGCAGTAAAATGAGTTACTACTTACTACAGACTATTTATGGACTTCTAACAAATTACACGGTCGCACCTAAAGTTGAACTAACTTTTCTGCTTGCCCTATCGGCTGCATCTTCATATTCATCTTTCGCTTTATTTTTCCAAGACTTTGCTTTGTTCTGAGCATCTTCTGCCATTTGTTGAGCGTTGTCTTTACCTTTACGAATAGCATCCAATAATTCGTCAGCCCAAGTATTAGCATTTTGTTTTACTTTTTTTCTTAAATCAGTTCCTTTTTCAGGAGCAAATAAAAATCCGATTGCGGCACCTACAGCAGCAGCAACGGCAATTCCAATAATAACATTTGATTTATTAGACATAATAGTAAATGTTTATGTGAAAATTTAATTAATTACATTTTGGAAAGTAAAACAACCATACCGCTTATAATTAGACACAATTTTTATTACTTTCGGGGTGTATTATACACAACTTGTGGATTTATGAAGGCATGATTTTAATGGAATTGATTGGAATAAGCTGGAATAGTTTTTTAATTTTAATAAGTTAATAAATAATAAATCACTTTAATATGAGTGTTTTAGGGCAGTATTTAATAACCTTAAAATTTCATTCTTATGGAAATGATAACGATTAAACAGCTAATTACTATGCAAAGTATAGCACTAATTATTGACGATGAAAAAGATACGTGCCTTCTTTTAAAACATTTTTTGAAGAGAAAAGGAATATCATCATATTATTCCCATACCCTTCAAGATGGTATGGGAAGGGTGTTAGAATTGAAACCAAATTGGTTATTTTTAGATAATAATCTACCTGATGGTTTTGGGATAGATAGAGTTGAAGAAATAAAGATATTATCACCTGATTCTAAGATAATCATGATTAGTGCGATGGGGAATTTATTGGAAATGGCAAACAGCGTTGGCGTAGATACTTTCATAGAAAAACCACTTGATTCATTAAAGATTGAAAACTCGTTAATGAATTAAAAAAAATTGCATAAAAAAACCTCTCAAAATTTGAGAGGTTTTTTTATGCTTTACAATCATCAATTATTGACCCAATAATATTTCAAGTTCTTTTTTAAACTCAATTAATAAGGTTTCTTTCATCGAAATTTTACGTTTTTGCGTATTGATTTTATTCATCACCAATTTATCACCCATCTGACCGCTGTATTGAGAATCCGTAATGAAAGCATCCAATTCGTTTTTCTCTTTTTTGGTCATATAATCCATCTGATTAATCATGATTTTCAATTGCTCAACTCTCGGCTTCTCGTCTAATGCTGGATGACGGTAGCTGATGACACGCAAAAGATAATTCATTTCAAAAATCTTATCACAAACATTTCTAAAACGCTCGGCTATGCTGCGGTCAAGGGTTTTTGTTTGAGCGGCCAATTCTTTCCATTTCACCAAATATCCTTTTGCTTTTTCAGAAGTAGCTGGAATTTCAGATTGGACTTTCAGCAAAGTTTCCAATTCAGTTGTCATTTCCTTCATTTGCTGAACCCGTGGGTCAATTCTTACCGTTGCCACGATTCCTTTGTCACGGTTATAACGCTCAAAGAAGAAATCGTTAGAACGCTTAAATTGTTTCCAAAGCAAACTTTGTTTTTTGGGCGGAACGTTAGCAATCGTTTTCCATTCACGTTGTAAGTTTTTGATTACTTCAAAAGCTACATCAACGTCTTTCTCATAACGCAAATTACGAGCATCGTCCACAATGCGTTGGAGCGTTGCCAATTTCTCATCAATAATTCTGTTTTTCTCAGAATAATATTCACGACGACGAACGAAAAATTCATCAACGATTTCATCAAATTCACCTTCTACACCATCTTGCAGATTTTTGTCAACAGGACCCGTTTTCAACCATTTGGCTTTGATTTCCATGATGGTTTCGGTAGCAACTGCCCAATCTTCAATTTTACCAGCCTCTTTAACTTCATCAATTAAAGCCTTTTTGATTTCAAGGTTTTTGATTTGATTATTTAAAATCAATTCACGAAGTTCCAATTCCAAGCCGTCCAAACGTTCCAGCAAAGGAATGAAATTTCCAAGACCATCAAATTCTGTGAGGCTTTTGCGGAGTTGTAGGAGTTTAGTCAAATAAGACCCTTTATTTTGGGCTTCTTCAACTTGTTCAAACAGGGTGCTTACTTTGTTTTCAGCAATAGAGAAGCGATTAACAAAATATTGTAGAGCTTCTTCTTCGGTGTTTCTAACAACACCAATTTGGCGTTCTTCGTACTCAGCGTAGCTTTTCAGATAGACTTTACCGTCTTTACAGTAGCCGTATTCAGCTGGGTTTTTAATTGTGTTTTCCATTTGGTTTTATTACATGAATAGAGTTTCTGGCAAGGCTCATTACTCTAAGTGATTCATGGTTTAGGTTAATTAACGTTTTAGTAGCCTCATTTAAACTATTTAAACAGTTTTGCTTTTGTTATTAATTTTGTGCAAGTTACTGATTTTCAATAAAAAATCTAATCTTTTACTTACATAATCCATTGAGTGGTCAATTTTTTAATAAATTTTCACATCTTATTCTTTAAAATACAACAATTACGCCAAAAAAAATAAAATAGCCAAAACTTAGTTCGATGATTTATCTATTTGAACACAAATAACAAGATTTGAAAGCGTATTTTTTGATAAAAAATATACTATTTTCAAAACATCTTTATTTTTCGACTAAAAAGTGGCCAATTCTTTCCGAATTTCTTCTAAAGCCTTGACAGTCTGCGTAGTAACGGGCATATCTGTATCCACCAAAATGTTAAAAATGGCACTGAACGAATTTTTCAACTTGTTCAATTTGGGTTCGTTTTCTTTTGATGGATTCTCTTTAATTTTGTTGGTAATTTTCTGTCTTGCTTCATAACAGATAAAAGACATATCATGAATTTGCTTTATCTTCTCGGGACTTGTCTTGACTCTTGGGTCTTGTTTTATGGTGAATTTTTGGGCGTATGTTTTACCGTTCACTGTCATTTTTGCAGTATAATTTCCTGCCAAAACCCAAGGCGAAGTTGCATCAGGGGCAGTATCCATATACGTTGCCGAAATTGGGTACGAAGCTGGTTCGTCCAGCGGTTTATAGTGCATATCCCACACAAAACGTTGTGAACCCGCTTCGGCAGAAAGGATTTGCTGCGGACGAATCCAATAAAGCGGAATATTTACGTCTGGAATTTTGTAAGGTTTATCATTACTCGAAAATTTACGGACTGATTTTCCCGAAGCATCAAAAATTTCGAGAGTTACTTCTCCTTGGGCTTTTTCCTTCAAAAAATAATCAAAGATTGCTCCGTCGGGCGGGTTCTGTCCTGCCGCTTCTTCTTGTGGAACGGGCGTATCTGAATAAATATTCCAACGTACTCGATATGGATTTTGTGGCTTATAGAAAATGGCATCTGATTTGGCTAAATCTGCCGTAATTTGACGGAGAGGCGTAATATCATCCAAAATCCAAAAACTACGACCGTGCGTTCCAATGATTAAATCATCATCTTTTATCACCAAATCACGGATGGAAGTAGCGGGCATATTCAGGCGTAAAGATTGCCAATGGTCGCCATCATCAAAGGATACGAAAACGGCCGTTTCTGAACCAGCAAACAATAATCCTTTCCGATTTGGATCTTCTTTTACCGAATTTATCGGGTCATTTGGTAAGCCACTTACCCTTTCTTGCCAAGTTTTTCCACCGTCACGTGTACGCATAATGTGTGGTCGTATGTCATCGTTACGGATACGGTTGACGGCTATGTATGCAGTATTTACGTCAAAATGACTGGCTTCAATCATCGAAATTTTCGACCATAACCAATAATGATTTTTCTCTCCCGAAGGCGTTGCAGGCGTAATGTTATTCCAATTTTTACCCCCATCTTTTGTGATATGAATGAGTCCATCATCCGTTCCTGCCCAAATGGTATTAATATCTTTTGGCGAAGGAGCAATGGCATAAATTACGCCACGACGAGTCATTTTTTTCATTTCTTCGGTACGATAAATTCCTACGCTTTCTGGAATATCGGAATAGATTTCACGGCTCAAATCTGGACTAATAATTGTCCAAGAATTTCCTGCATCTTGGGTTTTAAATAATACATTTCCTGCTAAAAACAGCGTTTTGGGGTCAATGGGCGAGAAAAGCACGGGTGCAGTTCTCACGAAACGATACTTTCCAGACCGCACCGCTTCGGGAGCAATATTTTGAACTTGACCAGTTCGTTTGTCGGTTTTAGTAATTTTTCCTCCGTAAATAATATTTGGGTCGAGCGGGTCAGCAGCCACATATCCATACTCCTCCACGCCAGCAGGATGCCACTCACGATAGCCAATATTTCCATCATTACTTCGTGAAGCAATGCTGACCGAACCGCTTTCTTGCTGTCCCCCCAAAACATTATACGGAAAGGCATTGTCGGTACTGACATGATAAAATTGTGCGGTTGGTTGATTATACCACGAAGAAAAAGTTTCACCACCGTTGACTGTAATAATTGCCCCTTGGTCGGCGGCGATGAGGATAATATCGGTATTGTCAGGATTTATCCAAATTCTGTGGTAATCATCACCCCCAGGCGCACCTCTGAAAGCCGTCCAAGTTTTTGCGCCATCGGTTGATTTCCAAGTAACCACATTGGCAGAATAAACAATATCTGCATTTTTCGGATCGGCTTTTATTTCGGCAAAATCGCTTCCACGACCCCATAAACGTCCATCGGGATTGATTAAATACCAATTTTCGCCCGCATCATCCGAACGATAAATGCCGCCCGACTTTCCAGCATCCACCGTGGCATACAAACGATTTGGGTCGCTTGGCGCTACACAAAAGCCGATTCTACCTAAGCCCTCTTCAATGCTTGGCAATCCTTTAATGAGTTTTTTCCACGTATTTCCACCATCCATTGATTTAAATAAACCACTTTCTGGGCCTTGCCAAGCTCCATTTTCCCAAGGACCTTGACGAGCCGCCCATAAATCTGCGTAAATAATATTAGGATTTTTAGGGTCGAAAACCACTTGAATGGCTCCCGTATCTTCATCTTTATACAAAACTCTTTCCCAATTTTTACCGCCGTCAACGGTTCTGTAAACGCCTCTTTCAGTATTTGGGCCGTAAGGATGCCCCAAAACTGCCACAAATACACGATTTTCATCGGTAGGGTCAATGATGATACTACCAATTTGTTGCCCATCTTTCAAGCCTGTGTTTATCCACGTTTTGCCTGCATCGGTTGATTTATATACCCCATCTCCAACCCCCAAATCTGGACGTTGAATTCCCTCGCCACTCGCCACATAAATCACATTGGGATTGGAAGGAGCCACGGCAATATCGCCCACTGAACCCGTTGGTTGGTCATCAAAAATGGGTTTCCACGTCCGACCATAATCATTGGTTTTCCAAACACCGCCATTATTAACTCCGATATAAAAAACGTTAGGCTGTTGAGGCACACCCACCGCTCCAACCGTTCGTCCACCACGATGCGGGCCAATCATCCGATATTTCATCGAATTGAAAAGGTTGGGATTGAATTGGGCATTGATTAGAAAACAGAATCCGCTAAAAAGTAGGGTGAGTAAGCGTTTTTTCATGGTTGATGATTGGGTTGATGAATTTTGAAAATCTTCCTATTCAAAGATAATAAAAATGCTCCTTGTTAATTTGTAGAATGCTATATTCTTTAATAAAAATTATCTGCTGAAACTTGAAATTTTTAGTTTTACCACCTTTACTGTACCTTTGAACTACAAAATTTTTAACGTACACAATGAGTCAAGAAACCATCATATTTTCGATGGAACGTGTTTCTAAAACCGTTCCTCCTCAAAAACAAATCTTAAAAAACATTTATCTGTCTTTTTTCTACGGAGCAAAAATTGGCGTTTTGGGTCTCAATGGCTCAGGAAAGTCATCTCTCCTAAGAATTATTGCGGGTAAAGACAAAAGCTATACGGGTGATATTGTGTTCTCGCAAGGATATTCTATTGGAATGTTGGAGCAAGAGCCTGAACTCGACCCAACCAAAACCGTTAGAGAAATCGTGGAGGAAGGCGTTTTCGAAGTAATTGCTTTATTAAAAGAATTTGACGAAATTAACGAAGCCTTTGGCGACCCAGATGCTGATTTTGATAAATTATTAGACCGTCAAGGCACCGTTCAAGAAAAACTCGACCATCATAATGCTTGGGAATTGGATACTCGTTTGGAACGGGCAATGGATGCTTTGCGTTGTCCTCCGTCCGACCAAAATGTAGCTAACCTTTCGGGTGGTGAAAAACGTCGTGTGGCGCTTTGTCGTTTATTATTGCAAGAACCAGATGTTTTGTTATTGGATGAACCAACCAACCACTTGGATGCTGAGTCTGTCCTTTGGTTAGAAGAACATTTACGTCAATACAAAGGAACGGTGATTGCCGTAACCCATGATAGATACTTTTTGGATAACGTAGCAGGTTGGATTTTGGAATTGGACAGAGGCGAAGGTATTCCGTGGAAAGGAAATTATTCTTCGTGGTTGGAGCAAAAACAAAATCGTTTAGCGAAGGAAGAAAAAACTGAATCACGTCGCCAAAAGTCTTTACAACGTGAATTGGAATGGGTGAGAATGTCGCCAAAAGCTCGTCAGGCAAAATCGAAAGCTCGTTTAGATGCTTACGATAAATTAATGTCGGAAGAGAATCGTCAGAAGGAAGATAAATTGGAATTATTTATTCCGGCGGGTCCAAGATTAGGAAATAAAGTAATTGAGGTTCAAGGCGTTACGAAAGCTTACGGCGATAAATTATTGTTTGATAACCTTACATTTTCACTACCTCCTGCGGGAATTGTGGGAATTGTGGGACCCAATGGTGCGGGTAAATCAACACTTTTCAAACTCATCACGGGACAAGTTCAACCCGATGCAGGAACGTTTGAAGTGGGAGAAACCGTACAAATGGCTTACGTTGACCAAGAACATAATCAATTAGCGGCGGATAAATCGGTATTTGAATTGGTTTCGGGTGGAACGGAAATGACACTTTTGGGCGGGCGACAAGTGAATGCTCGTGCGTATGTAAGTAAATTCAACTTTAACGGAGCCGATCAAGAAAAGAAAATTGGGAACCTTTCGGGTGGAGAAAGAAATCGAGTGCATTTGGCAATGATGTTGAAAGAAGGGGCAAATCTTTTATTATTAGATGAGCCAACCAATGATTTGGATGTGAACACATTGCGTGCCTTAGAAGAAGCCTTAGAGAACTTTGGTGGCTGTGCCGTTGTTATTTCCCATGATAGATGGTTTTTGGATAGAATTGCCACGCATATTTTAGCTTTTGAAGGGGATTCTCAGGTTTATTGGTTTGAAGGAAACTTCTCTGATTACGAAGAAAATCGCAAAAAACGTTTGGGTAATGATGCCACACCAAAGCGTATTCGTTATAAGAAATTGGGGGATTAATTTTAATTTTCGATGTACGATTTTCGATATTTGATGTTAGGAAAACGAGCATCGAAAATCGAATCACGAAAATCGAAAAAAAACATGAATATTTTTGAAAGACAACAACAACATTTACAAGAAATAATGAAAAACGAAATCGAAAGAGGAATGGCTTTTTTAGCCGAAAATGCCAAAAGACCAGAAGTTACGGAAACGGCAAGTGGTTTACAATACGAAGTTTTAGTAGAAGGAACGGGGGAAAAACCAAGTGGCCCAAGAGCAAATGTACTTACGCATTATCACGGAACTACCATCGACGGTGTTGTTTTTGATAGTAGTGTATTAAGAAATGAGCCAATCAGTTTTGGCTTAAACCAAGTAATTACGGGTTGGACAGAAGGTTTACAATTAATGCCTGTTGGTAGCAAATACAAGTTTTTCATTCCTCATCATTTAGCGTATGGCGAACGTGGTGCGGGACGTGATATTCCAGGAGGAGCAACTTTGATTTTTGAAGTTGAACTTTTGAAGACGAAGTAAAATTCGATGGTCATTCTCCGATTATTGATGTTCGGATAACGATATTAATACAAACCAAAAAAGGCGTTAAAATGAGTTCAACTCAATTTTAACGCCTTTTTTATATCTAATTTCTTAGTTTCTACCTTTGTACGCAGGTTTTTCAATGCTCGTACTTCCGTAGGCAGGACAATTATTTTTTCTTGCGCATGAGGCCAAAGAGATAACAGCTAATAATCCTAAAATGATGGTTGATTTTTTCATGATAAAGTATGAGTATGGATTGCGTACGGATTCTTACACAACAAAATTACGAAAAATCTTGCCAAATATTGTTTCGCAAGTAATTAATTTTCAGTTGGTTAGAATGGATTAGGGATTTCTGATTTTTGATTTAAGATTTGGGGAGAAAAATAAATCTAAAATCTTACATCAAAAATCCCCAATTTAGTTATTGTTCCACTAATGACATCTGTTCTGCCAATTCCATATCTTCTTGACTTATCACTAAAATCTTTTCTTCTTGCTTTTGAACTTTGTCGCCGTAGCCCAAAATGGTCATCATGCCTTCTTTGCCTTGTTCATCGGCAAAAAGTCGGGTTGTGATGGTACCATCTTCTAATCTATCCACAATTACGTGTTTAGGAGCGGGAATCAAGCAATGTTGAATACCACCGTAGCCTCCTAAAGACTCTTGATACGCTCCTGTGTGAAAGAATCCCACAAATTGCCGTTCTTGTTGTTCTTCGTAAATTGGCAAATATAAATCTGAACTGTGCGCTTCGGTATTATAAAAATCCATTGAATCACAGGTCAAACCACCTAAATTTACTTTCTGATACGGGAAATTCCAATTATTTACGGGAAGCATAATATACTTCTGGTTCATTCCCCAAGAATCTGGCAATTGTGTGATGAAAGAACCATCAATCATATACCATAACTCCTTGTCATTCTGCAACTTCTGGTCAATAATTTCGTATAAAACTGCCCCACTTTCGCCAACCGTATATGAGCCAAATTCCGTAAATAAATTAGGAACGGGAACATTACTTTTATTACAAATCCACGAAATAGATTCCACAATCTCATCAATCATCGACTGATAATCATAGTTGAATTGCAAAGATGTTTGAATCGGCAATCCTCCCCCCAAATCAATCGAATCAAGTTCTGGACATACCTTTTTCATCTCGCAATATTTATAAATAAAACGGCTCAGTTCAGACCAATAATAAGCACTATCTTTAATGCCAGTATTGATAAAAAAATGTAACATTTTTAATTTATACTTACTACTTCCTTCAATCTTATTCTTGTACAATTCCATGACATCAGAATATCTGAGTCCTAAACGAGAAGTATAAAAAGAGAAGTCTGGTTCTTCATCGGTAGCGATACGAATTCCTAAATTTACCGTTTCTGCAGTAACTGATTTATCGTAAAAGTCAATCTCTTTGAGGTTATCCAAAATCGGAATACAGTTGAAACCTTCGTTGATTAACTCGCTGATATACTGCGTATAAAGTGGCAATTTATAGCCATTACAGAGAATAAAAGTTGATTTAGAAATCTTACTTTCCGAATGTAATTCTCTGATAATAGAAATATCAAAAGCCGACGACGTTTCTAAGTGAACGTTGTGGCTCAAAACTTCCTCAACAATAAATTTGAAGTGAGAAGATTTTGTACAATAACAATAAGTATAATTTCCCTTATAATTGTACTTTTTAATGGCATTCTTAAAAAGCCTCTTGGAGTTTTCAATATGCTCACCAATCTTCGGAAGATAGGTTATTTTGAGGGGCGTGCCATACTGTTGGATAATGTCCATCAAAGGAACATTATTGAACAAAAGTTCATTATCGTGGTCGATGTTAAATTCCAACGTTGGGAATTCAATCGTTTGGTCAATCAGGTCAATGTAGTTCTTCATCCTAAGCTAAAAAGCATAAATTGTTTTTTTAGTTGAAAATATTGTCAATTGGCATTAAACCAATCCCTCAAAAAGTGTGCAAAAGTGCAATAAAAGTATGACCTTTGCAAGTAAATAAATTGGATTTAACCCTTATTTAACGTTCTTTCCGTAAAAATAGTTTAATTATAGCTGTGAGCTTTAAGTAATGAGCTTTGAGAGAATAAAAACTCATGGCTATTGCTCAAAATTCATAGTTTGTAGCTCACAGCTAAATTTTCTTTATGCAAAAAATTCACTTCATAGCAATTGGCGGAGCAGCGATGCACAATTTGGCGATTGATTTACATAACCGAGGCTTTCAAATCACGGGTTCTGACGATGAAATTTATGAGCCGTCA
>NZ_CBABQS010000061.1:0-28880 GCF_964672035.1 Arcicella sp. | reverse complement strand
TCCCATCGAAATGCCCATTTCCAGCGAATAGAATATTTCGTAAAGCCTGCTTTTTGAATGATTTTTTCCAAATCTTTCCGAACAAAAGCCCGCCAAACGGAAAGTTTTGCATCGTTTTTTACGAGATAAGATTTCAAAAAAAGTTTCGTGATCCAAGCGATGGAATGATAGGCAAACCAATGGCGGTGAATATCATTAATAACAATTCCGATGCGAGTTTGTTTTTTGAGTTGTTGAAAAAGTTTTACGAGGTTTTCATCGGAAAAATGATGACAAAAAAGCGTCATCGTAACGATATCGAAGGATTTTACTTTAAATTCTTCCGAATAAATATCTTGGTGTAAATAACTAATATTCTGATAGTTAGAGGTTCTTTTTGTGCCAAAATCAATCATAAAATCGTTGGCATCAATCCCGATAAACTGAGCGTTGATTCCCTTTTTTTTCGCCCAATCTGCCATCACCATCAGCATATCTCCTCCGCCACAGCCGAGGTCGGCGATTTCGATCTTCGATTTTCGGTTTTCGTTTTTCAAGAGTTCTTCTTCGACATTCGATTGGGACTTTATCAAGGAACTATCACCATTTTCTTCTAAATCAAGTTTCAAAAATCGAACATCCGAAATCGAATTTCGAACATCAAACATCAAACGAGATAGTCCGCTGGTTGTCACTTGGTTACCGCCCAAATATTTATTTATCAACGCCAATTCTTCTAAATTCTGACGAAGTGCGTCATTATCCAGTTCGAGGTCGTCAATCAATTCTTTTTCATTACTCCGGTATGATAGATTTGGCATATTTGTCGAGGTTTTTGGGATTGGGTTTTAGGATTTAGTACAAAGTACATTTCGTTCAGTATATTTACGAAATATTTTAGTTCTGAGGAGTGAATAACAAAGTAAAAACTCATAACTGATAACTGATAAAATGAATTTAAATTTAAAAAATAAAAACGCCATCGTATGCGGTAGCACACAAGGGCTTGGGCGTGCCTCTGCCATTGAATTGGCTTTACTTGGCGCAAATGTAACGCTTGTGGCTCGCAATGAAGATACACTCAATGAAACGCTTCACCGCTTGGATAGTTCACAAGGGCAAAAACATTCTTATTTTGTGGCAGATTTTTCCAAGCCTGCCGAATTGAAAGCAGGAATCGAAAATCACTTGAAAGCGAATCCCATTGTCCATATTTTAGTAAATAATACGGGCGGACCAGCGGGTGGGCCAATCATTGATGCAAATGTAGTGGAATTTACACAAGCATTTTCTAATCATTTGATTTGCAATCATGTCCTCGTGCAAGCGTGCGTTCCAAGCATGAAATCGGAGCAATTTGGTAGAATTATCAACATCATTTCTACCTCCGTAAAACAGCCAATTAATGGTTTGGGCGTATCAAATACGACTCGTGGGGCGGTGGCTTCATGGTCTAAAACCTTGGCAAATGAGTTGGGAGAATTTGGGATTACCGTCAATAATGTATTGCCAGGGTACACCAAAACGGCACGCTTAGATTTTGTGGTAAATTCCAGAGCAAAAAACGCCGATATTTCAGTCGATGAGGTAGAAGACATGATGCGTTCGGATATTCCCGTTGGACGCTTTGGGGAAGCGCATGAATTTGCGGCAGCCGTTGCCTTTTTGTGTAGTCCAGCCGCAGCGTATATCAATGGCGTGAATTTGCCCGTTGATGGCGGGCGATTGAGTTGTTTTTAGTTAAGTATGCCCATCAAAACTTTAGAAATACAGAAAGCTGTGTATAAAAAATTGAGTTTAAATTCTTTTCTGAATAAGGAGTGTTATCTCTATTGGAAACAACTTGGGTAGTCCCATTGGATAATAATCTAATTGTTTGAGTATTCGTGTGAATAGTATTTTTAGGAAAAGCAAGTGTGGGTTGGAGCAAAACACCCCATCTATTATTTTCATAACTCAATGGTAAACTTAGTTCATAGTCTAAGAGCTTCATTCCTACGTCCGTTACTGATGTTACAGATTCAACCTTAGTATAATTAGAGTTATTAGCTTTGGTTAATCTTCTGGTGGCTGTTCGAGTTGAAAATCCATCATAAAAATTTAAAGTACTGAAATTTACATAAAAACTTGGCAGTAATTTCCATTCTTGTTTTGCTCCGAAAACAACTTTTCGCTCAATTCCTGGATTAAAGTTTATATCTGTATGATTATTTGTAAACAAAAAATACGTGCCTATATTTAACTCAAATAAATCAAAATCATAATCAAAGTTTGCTCCTAATATAGCATTAATATTTCCTGTAATTGCATTAGAACTACCGTTATATAAATATTTTGTTCCATAAATTCCAGTAGATAATTTCTTTGTAATATCAAATTCGTAGGAAGCGTTCAGCTCTAAAAAGTCAAGACCTACATCTTCTCCTTGCGTTATATAGTAAAAGTTACCGTTAATCGTAAGTGCTGAATCATATACAACAGTCAAAGATGGAATAAAATAAGGTGTTTTTAATGAATCACTTCGCCCATTATATACGTAATTGTCTAAGTAACTCACGCCAAATTTAAAAATAAAAGGTTTCTGATTTTGTGCATTTTGACCAAACAGTGTACCAAATACGAAGAATAAAAGAACTAATAGAATATATTTTTTCATTATTTTGAGTTTATCAATTATTGTATTTTGATTGGTATGCCAGACCAATTTGTTTTTTCAGGCAATTTTTCACCTTTCATGACCAGTGAAAGTGCTTCAATTTGGCAATTTTTTTCAATTTTTGAACCGTACAAAACTACGCTTTTTGCTCCAATTGAAGTTTCAGCTCCTATTTCAATTTTACCTATTTTCATTACTCGATCTTCAAACAAATGCGTTTGAGGGCCAGAGTCTGTGTTTAAGGCACAATCATTACCAATCGTGACCATATCAAATTCTGTCAAATCACTTGTGTCTAAAAAAACTCTTTTCCCAATTTTAACGCCCATCAACCTTAGCATAATTGGTAAAAAAGGTGTTCCTTTCAAATAAATCAAAAAGAACGGAATGGCTAATGCTTCATAAATTGACGTTACAGCTTCTGTCATCCAAACTGATAAAGTCCACATGGGGTATTCAGCAGTTTTATATCTCCCAATTAATATCCATTTAAGCATAAGGGATATTAAGAAACACGGTATTGCCACAAAACCTAAATAGTAAAATGGAAACAAAATCAAGATTTCTTCAATTTTATGTTGCGTAATTAAGTCATGAACGTAGGCAATGAATAAAATACTCAAACTTAGAATAACAGATTGCGGTATCAAAATCCTGATAAACTCGACAATTCCCCTTGCTATTCTCCTGTATCTACTTGGCTGAAAAGTTAAATGAGCTGGATAGTCGTCTCGAATTTCCCGACGAGGCAAAGAAATAGCGGGCGAACCAAACCAATCTAATGCTTTAGTATTTTCAAATTGCTCATTTGTAGGCGGCACTGACAATACGCCAATGAGCATATTATTACCAAGCTCATAACCTTGCGGAATTAAAGCACTATTACCAACAAAGCTTTTATTACCAATGATTGTTTTTATGAGCGTAATTTCTTGATTTTTCACTTCACTTTCGCCCAAGACCACATCATCGGCAACGAATGATCCATCACCAATTTCAAGCAAATGATGTGTAACATTTGAGGCCGTCGAAATTTCAGTATTTTCACCGACTTTTGCTCCAAGCAATCGATATATTGAGGTAATAAAAATTGTTGCAAAAATGGGTTTAATTACATTCAAAGAAAGAGAAAATAGTTGGTCTAAAAACCATACTCGAAGGTACACTGGGCTGTAAATCGAAAAGGTGCCTTCTTTTATATTTTTCCTTAATAGTTTGCTTAACAAAATGATTTCAATAACAAATAAAAGCAGATAAGATAATGAAAAGAGTGGTGTTTGTAAAAGGTAGTAAAATGAATAAAAATCTGCGTTTTCATCTAACGTATAAAGTATGATAATGGAAGGAGTTAATGGCAAAATTACCACGATAGGAAATAGAAATACTAACATAAGAAACAGCAACTTATATTTCTTGAAAGTTTTTTTGGGAATAACATTCCGCTCGGTAAATGTTTCTTTACTAAAAGAAAGTTTTGCTGGACTGCCGCCCCAAGTTTGTAACGCTGGAATTATTTGCTCTTTTGCTAAACATGATAAGTCTTTTAATTCACTGCCTCTTTTCAAAGAACATCGGCCACTTACAACTGCACTTGTACCGATATAAGCATCATCTTCAATCGTTATTTTACGTAATTTGAGTAAACCATTTTCTACCCAAGCATTATTTAATACTACATTTGAACTAATCGTTACATTTTTTCCGATTGAAACTAAATCTTCTGCTCCAATTTCAAAATTGCTTAATTGAGCATCCTCGGCAACCGCTACTCCCATCCATTTTAATAAAATCGGGAATAAAGGCGTGTTGCTAACCGTTTCTTTTGGAATTAAAGTGAATAAACGCTTTTGAAACCACCACTTAAAATAGGTTAAACCCCACATTGGAAAATCACCTTCACTTAATTTACCAATAAAGCATTTTTTTAATAGTATGACTAAGAAAGATGAAACTGGAATGACAATACAGTAGAGTAAAATGGCAATAATAATGGGCAATAAATGTCCTTCTAATTCAAGTGCTGCTACATAATAGCCCAAATATGGCAAGAATATTTGAGTGGCAACTAAGCCATAGATAAACAAAAGGGCGAAGGATTGGGCGAGCCAACAGCAATAGTAATTAAGTTTTGATACTGCTTGAAAGTCTTCGTTTTTTACTTCTTTTAAGGTAGAAATATTATCCTTCCAATATGAAAACAGCTTTTCAATGGGACGATTCTCATAAACATCCATAATTGAAACATTCTCCATTCCTTTTATTTCTCTGACCTCGGAAACAAAATAAGCGGCCAAAAGCGAATGCCCTCCTAAACCATTAAAAAAGTCGTTTTCCTTTTCAATATTTTGTCCTGGAAATAAATTTGACAGTTTTAAAGCGATTTGTTCTAATAAGGGATTAGTCGAATATTCTGCAATAAATGTAGTGTTCTGCTCAGTTGAATTGGCATAAGGATTAAATGCTGGAAGTTCCTTTTTATTAACTTTCCCACTTGTCAGATAACTAAAATCTTCTACTTCGACAAAAAAATTGGGAACCATATAAACAGGTAAAACCTTATTCAATTCGTTCCTTAAATATTTTTCATCTAAATTTTCGTTTGGATTACATTTTATAAAAGCAATCAATTGATCAATGGCATTGATTTTTCGGACATCTATTACTGCTTTTTTTACGGTAAAAATTGCATTTAACTTCGCCTCAATTTCGCCTAATTCCACTCGATAACCTCTAATTTTTATTTGGTCATCTTTCCTTCCAAACACCTTAAAACTGCCGTTTTCTTGCATTACTCCTACGTCGCCCGACAAATAAATTCTATCTCCAACCATCTCAGAAAGCGATTCAGGTTTGGCTAAAAAAACATTTTTGGTTAATTCGGGGAGATTCAGATAACCTTCGCTTAATCCTATACCGCTAATAACTAACTCACCGCTTGTCCCAATTGGAACTGCTTCGAGGTTTTCATTCACAATACACATTTCATAATTTGGTAATGGAAAACCAATGGAAATTTCATCTCCTGGTTTCAGTTGAATGAGCGAGGAAGTAACCGTTGTTTCGGTTGGACCGTAACTATTAAAAAAGGAAATTTCAGGTTTTGCCCACTTATTAACAATATTATTATTGCAAGCCTCTCCGCCTGCATTTATTAATCGTAAAGAAGGAATTTGACTATCTATAAGGGCTAATAAACTTGGGACTGCGTGCAACACACTAATTTTGTGTTGATTCATAAACTGATGCAGTTTATCAAAAGATTTGGCTGTATTAGCATCAGAAATATAGAGCGTTGCACCTACCAAATAACTTATCCAAGTTTCTTCAAACCACATATCAAACGATACTGAGAAACCTTGATAGACGTGGTCTTGTGCATTTATTGATAAAACACTATTTTCAGCTTGAATAAGATGACAGATTTGGTAATGTTTGATAGGAATACCTTTGGGTTTGCCAGTAGTGCCAGAAGTGAAGATAATATAGGCTATTTCAGATGGGTTGGAGAAGTTGGGGCAATTATTGTTAAGTAACTTATTCTTAATAGGCGTAATGTTTTTAAATTTTGGAGAGATATTGGTTTCAGAAAAACATTTTTTGACGCTCAATCCCGCAAGTATGTCAACAACTCTTTCGATTGGTGTTTCTATATCAAATGGAATGTAACCTGCACCTGCTTTTAAAATACCTAAAATCGTAATATGTAAATCAAGCCCACGAGGCAAATAAACCCCAATCAAATCACCCTGCATTGTCCCAGATTCAATGAGTGATTGAGCAACAAAATCACTATACTGGTCAAGTTCGTAATAGCTTAATTCCTCATTTTTGAAGTGTAGGGCTACTTTCTCTTTATAATTTTCAACCGTTTTTTTAAATATTTCAATTAATGTTTTATGCTTAGTAAAGTCAGAATTTTCATCTTTTGTACTAAAACTTAGTAGGTTCACTTGCATATTTTAAATTATATAGTGGCTGGTAATATATTTAAAGTAATGATTAATCTACTATTTAGATGGTTTAAAACTGTAAGGTTTAAAAAGTAATTGTAAATCAGTCTAAATTATACTGATTTGATAACTTAAAAAACAATTATACTGAGCAAATGTACTTTAAACTTATGGGCTATTTCAATTTTATACAGTTTGTTATTCGCCGTATATTGGTGCTAATAATTATCGGTATTTAGTGGTAGGAAATCCTATCATAAATAGTCGCTAAATTAACCTTAAAACCATTGCTGCCCAATCTTTCCCATGTAATCAATCCCTCGACCTTTTAGGAAAAACCGTTGCAATTCCACCCCAACATTCGGGTACATTTCCAATTCGTGCAAATCAACCAAAGGCATCCAAACAACCGCCAAAGCCGACGTTTCTTTTGGATTTAAAATGGGTTTTCCAGTAAGAATTTTTCCCTCAAAAACACAATGAAGTACATCTTCTTTTTCTTCCGACATGATGACATCACCCGATAAAATCATCGTCCCGACTTCCACTTCAATACCCAATTCTTCCATCAATTCACGTACAACTGTCTCAGCGAGGGTTTCGCCTTTATCGACGTTTCCTCCTGGCAGATTATAGACATCAGTATTGCCATAACGATACTGCATTAATAGTAAATGATTATTTTCGACGATGGCTATGCTTGGACGTACTTTCATAAGTATTTTTGTAATAATTATTTCTGATAATGAACAGACAGCATTCAAATTTTACAATTAACTTGTTTAGAATCAATAGATTGAAGTTTTTTGTACTTCTGCCTACCGCAAACGACTTTTTACGGTACACTTAATTTACACGGACTTATTGAATTTCCGCTAATTTCGAGAAATTTTATTTTATCGAATCCTCAAAAAATGACCATCAAAGACATTACCAATTATTTAGAACAACTTGCGCCCCTCTCCTATCAGGCGAGTTATGACAATGCAGGTTTGCTCGTGGGTTATCCACAAACCGAGGTTACGGGTGTACTCGCAACGCTTGATTGTACCGAGGAAATTATCCAAGAAGCCATTGCTCGAAATTGCAATCTTATTGTGGCCCATCATCCCATTATTTTCAAGGGATTGAGGCGTTTTAATGGTAAAAATTACGTGGAACGTGCCGTTATGCTCGCCATTAAAAACGACATTGCCATTTACGCCACGCATACCAATTTGGACAGTGTAAAAGGGGGCGTAAACTACATGATTGCCGAGAAATTAGGCCTGCAAAATCCTAAAATTCTGGCACCACAAAAACAGATTTTAAAGAAATTAGTAAGCTTTGTTCCACTCGAAAATACACAGACAGTGCTTGATGCTTTGTATGGGGCGGGTGCGGGCCAAATTGGCGAATATAAAAATTGCAGTTTCCAAGTGCAAGGTACGGGAACATTCACGCCAACGGGAGAAGCGAATCCGCATATTGGAAGCTTGAATAAACCCGAAAAAGTGGCAGAAAATCGGATTGAAGTAATCTTTGATTCATATTTGGAAAATCAAATCTTAAAAGCTTTGAAAACTTCCCATCCTTATGAAGAAGTAGCCTATTATTTGAGTCTGTTAGAAAATCAAAATCAAGAAGTGGGTTCGGGCGTAATTGCTTCATTATCAGAACCTTTATCGGAAGAAAATTTCCTGCATTATTTAAAAGAAAAAATGGGCTTGCAAACTTTTAGACACACGCCTTTGTTAAATAAATACGTCCAGAAGATTGCACTTTGCGGTGGAGCGGGTGGGTTTTTACTAAATGATGCCATACGCCAAGGAGCCGACGTTTTTATTACGGCCGATTATAAATATCACGAGTTTTTTGATGCCGACAAACAGATAATTATTTGTGATATAGGACATTATGAATCAGAAGTTTACACAAAGGACTTAATTGTTAGGTATTTGTCCGAAAAATTTAGTAATTTTGAGGTTCTCAAAAGTCAGGTAAATACCAATCCTGTTCTATTTTTTAGTTAAAGCAGTTATAAAGTTAAAGCAGTTTATTCGTTGTGCTATTTTGAGTATAACCAATAGACCGATAAACAAACAAATAAAACCAAATGGCAGCAGTAGCAACCGAAACAACCATTGCTCAGAGATTAGAGTCTCTTTTGAAACTTCAAAGTATAGATTCAGCCTTAGATAATATCAAAAAAATGCGTGGCGATTTGCCCGAAGAAGTGCGTGATTTAGAGGACGAAGTAGCTGGAATCGAAACTCGTATTGGCAAATTCAACCGTGAAATTGCTGTTTTGGACGAAGAAATTTCAAAGAATCGTAATGCGAAAAAGGATGCTGAAAAGTTGGTAAATAAATACAAAGACCAACAAATGAACGTCCGCAATAACCGTGAGTATGATGCTATTTCAAAGGAAATTGAATTGCAACAACTTGAAGGTGAATTAGCTGATAAACGTGTTCGTGAGTTTGAATTCAAGATTTTAAATAAAAAAGACGAAGTTTCTTCTACTGAAACTCGTTTAAATCTCCGTAAGAAAGACCTTGATGCTAAGAAAAAAGAATTAGATGTTTTGATTTCTGAAAGCGAAGAAGATGAAGTAAAATTGAACAAAGACCGTGACAAAGCAACCAAACACGTTGATGAGCGTTTGTTGCGCCCTTACGATAAATTACGTGGCAATTATCCAAACGGATTGGCAGTTGTTATGGTAAAACGTGGTGCTTGTGGCGGATGTTTCAGTGCTGTACCACCACAACGTCAGGCGGACATTAAAGACAAGAAAAGAATCATCGTTTGCGAACATTGTGGCCGTATTTTAGCCGATGTTGAAGACGTAATTATTGTTGAGAAAGTAAAGAAATAGTTTCTCAGTATAATAAAGAAAAAGCCCATAACATTAAGTTATGGGCTTTTTCTGTGGCAAAATCTTAAACCAAAATTAGACCACGGATTAAACAGACTTTAGGGATTTACACAGATTTTTTAAATTTTTATCCGTGTAAATCTTGTAAAATCAGTTTAATCTGTGGTCTAATTTTACCAAAACCTAATTAATCTTAAACTGTACTCTGCGATTTTTTGCTTTGTTTTCATCGGTATCGTTTGCTACTAAAGGTTGAGTTTCGCCGTAGCCTTTGGTGGTCATTCTATCGCCTTTTATTCCTTTTGTTGTGAGATAATCGACCACTGTTTTAGCTCTTTTTTCGGATAATTTCAAGTTAGAATCGTCATTTCCAACATCGTCGGTATGGGCGGAGATTTCTACTTTAATGGTCTGATTTCCTTCCAACAAACTCACCAAGCGGTCTAATTCTTCGTTTGATTCTGGTTTTAAATCGGCTTTTCCCGTTTCAAAAGTAATGTCTTGCAATTGTACAACGGCATCTTTCTTCAAAATGGCTAAAGGTACTTTTTTCAATCGGTCTTTGAAAACATCCGCCGTGTCGGGTTTAAAACCACGAGAGAAAAAAGCGTAACCCAAAGCATTTGCCGCAAATTTGTAGGCTTTTCCAATTTCCACGGTTACGGTGGCAATGTCTTTCTCTACTTTCACTTCCAACAGTTGCTTGGTTTCCACGTCCATTACTTTCACTTTTGGGTCCTTCAAAATGGCTTTGGTTTCCTTATCCAACAATTGAAATTGATACGGAATTTTCTTCGGAATCAACTCAATATTTTTCTCAATATTATCCGTTTCTTTGGCCGTTGTCATATCCATCGAACCTTTATACGGAAAATAATCATTCAGAGGCGTTGTGGATAATTCATACTTACTACCAACTCTGTAAATCATTGAAAATAAACCATTTGCATCTACTACGGTACTGATTACTTTCTCTTTACTGTTATTACTTTTTGAGGTAATTTTAGTCGCAATGGGCTGTTTTGTAATGGCATCAACCACTTTTCCATCCACCGTTACTAATTTATATTTTCGGTATTTATCAGGAATTGTAACGGTATAAATATCGCCCGAAGTATAATAATACATCAAGTCGCCAGCGGCAGAAACCGAGGCAAATTGGTCATCTTCTTCGGTGTTGATATATTCCAAATTGATGGGTGTTGCCCAAGAGCCATCATCTTCTTGAAAAGATTGATAAAGGTCAAATCCACCAACGCCATCTTTACGAACCGAACTGAAAATCAGCGTACGATTATCCGCCATAATTCGAGGAGATTTTTCGCAATCACCATTGATGGGTGCAGGTAGTTTTTCGGCAACTCCCCACGTGCCATCTTCTTGTTTTTTAGATGCCCAAATTGAATAACAGAGCGCTTTATCTTTCCGTTTTGAAAAATTATCACGGATAAAATACATCATTTTCCCATCTGCCGAAACGGACGGAAAACCTTCATAAGCCTTCGTATTAATATTATTTCCTACGGGTTTTGGGTCAGACCAATCGGTGCCGTTCCAAGTTGAATAATAAATATCCATATCGCCCTGTCCGCCATCGAATGAGGCAAAAAAGAATAGCGTTTTACCGTCATAACTGATGGATGGTCCACCAATCAGGTCGTTTTCTTTCCCTACTTTATTGATATTTGTGATGGGTTTGGCAACCGTCCATTTATTCTTTTCATTTTTGGTTGTATAGTATAATTCCCATTTACCTTCGCCCGCTCTGTCCGTCTCAAAAATCATCGTTTTGTTGTTCGCACTGATGGATGGTGCGTACTCGTTAAATTGAGGTGTGTTTACGGGAGGTCCCAACGGGCGACGTATTTGCGCCTGAGTATAAAAGCTAAAAAATAAGATAATCAGTAATACTTTTTTCATGGTTTTGTTGATTAATAATTTAAGGAATATCAAAAAAACACCATCAATGATTAGTCGTTAAACTATTCCAATACGGATTAACCATTCGGGAAATTTATTCAACTCAAATATGGCATGCAATTTTATAAAATCTCACTTCATACAATTCTCTAAAAACAATTTCTCCGCCTTTTTTTGTCCTTTTTTGGCTAAATAGCTCCAATCTAAACAGGCATTTTTATTTACTTTTAACGCAAAATAACTATCGGCACGTTTATAGTAAGGTTGTAAATCGAAGTCTTCATCCTGCATTAGGATACACTTTGTATAGAGTTTTATTGCTTTTACGTACTCTTTTTTATCGAAAAATGTATTGGCTTTTTCTTTATTTTCATAGTAAAGATACTCGTCAAAATTATTGTCAGGTTTTTCTTCAGTATCATAAACATAAACAAAATTGAAGATTGTTTCTACTTTCTTACTTTCATATTCGGCTGGTAACCAACGCTTTCGAGTCTGGTAAACTGCTTGTTCCAAAGCATTATTATAAGTCGAATCACTGCTTTCCTTTACGGTTATATCTTTCAACGCTCCAGATTTACCAACCGCAAATGTTACCCTAAAATTTCCTTTCTTTTTGGCAGGAAAATTAAACTCTTTTTCAATCATGTCATAGGAAGATTCGTACACTTCATAAAAAGTACTCAACACGGTAGGAAAATCGCCCAGAACTGGCTTAAATTTAGGAAAAATATATTCGTTGAAACTATAAGCGGTATCGCCATCGGTTTGAATTCTAATGTTTGGTTTAATAAATTGTCGAAAAAAATACTGTCCTGAAGATTCAGTTGTTGAGATATAATGATACTTAATTATCTCATTATCAGGTGTATTCTTGAAATTTCCATAAAATATCAACTCATGTTCTGTCAGTTTTTCGATCACATAAGTGACAGTTCCTCCAAGCACCAAAATACTGTCTGAAATGGCATATTTTGTTTGTTGAGCATTTCTGCCATTAATAATTACACCCGTATTTCCCTTTTTAAAAATCAACATCGAAGCCGCATTCTTAGCAATATTTTCATCTGGAACTTGGCTTCCGTCTTTCATTTCTATTCGGTATTTCACCCAACTTCTCATGATATTTCGCTGTTCATCCACAACAATCTGAGCATTGGATTTATGCCAAAGTAAGAGTAATGCAAAAAGTAAAAGTCTGATTTTCATAAAGTTATAATTTTAACTTCTTCTTGAACGTAAGCGAATTCCCATCTGAAAACCAATCCAGAAAACGGAATTTGACGTTGAAGAAATAGCCTTGTAAGATGGAATTTTATTAAACGGTTTTACAGTCCAAAATGAAGAATTATATTCATCAATAATTAAATATTTAATGGATGGCCCGAAAGTAACGGCAGCATTTCGGGCAATCTGCTTTTCAAAGCTCAAGTCTAATTTCCATATGGATGCTATATTTGGACTAAAAGCATCGTATTCTACCAATATATTTGTAGTTAAATCCGTATTAAGCATCCATGATTTTCCTAATTCATACGCCCGACCGATGCCATAACCCAAGCCAAAAATTTCTTGTTTTCGAGTAAAATTATAATGCAAAGCTACGATATTATAAAATTTCTGCACGCCCGTTTTGAAGCTAAAAATAGCAGTTTGGTTTTCATCCACTGATAATTCTAAACGTTTATAGCCATTGCCACTTCCCACGAAACTCAAAAAACCAATGGGAACCGTATCGGTGGAATCTGAAATATTGATAAATCCAATTTGCTTCCCTCCTTCCACAACTCGATGAGCAAAATTTACGGGAGAAATCTGCCAACCTCCTGATTCTCTGGCAATTACATTAAATCCTAATGATAATTGGATACCTCTATCCAAATATCCTGCGATGTTGAAAGTTGAACTTAATTGTCCACCTAATACAGTTCCACCAACAATATTTCCGACACCCGCTATTTGTAAACCTTGCACATCGTTACGCACGCCGTTCAAGATTCCTCCCACCTCTAATTTACGAACACCGCCTGAATATCCCATCAAAATATTGACAGAATAATTATTTTTAATACTCCCCGAAAGTAAACGATTTGTACCCAAAAAAGGCAAGATTGAAACTTGAAATTTCTGCCCCAAAGAATCATCAACGTTCTGGGCATTAATGCGTTGTGAACGACTGACAAATATTTTTCCTAACTTTTTCTTGAATTCATCCCAACGACTATCGTATAAAGTGGAGTCAATAATTGGGGAAGTTGGAAAAAGATTTTGATCGGAAATATCTGGAAATGGTGGAGAAATTGGTTGATTGTCAGGTTTATTTTCGAGCGATAAATCTTGATTAATACGAGAATTTTTTTCTTCTATTGAATTATCATCAGAGATTGGTACCTCAACAGTAGGGTAAATAATGGGCGTTAATTCAATGTTTTCGTAACTATTTTGAACTGATTTTATCGTAATAATTCGCTTTTCATAATCCGCTTTTGAAATTATCAATTTTGTAGGCAGTTCCCTGACTTCCAGACTTAAACGATAAAATCCGTATTGATTACTGATGGCAGACGACAAACTTTTAGGGTCATAAATGGTAGCTTTATTCAAAGATTTATCCGTATTTGTATCAATGATATATCCGCTAATAATGATTGTTTTGGGAGATGCTTTCTGATTATTTTTTTGCAAAATAATATAATTCCCCCGCACTTTATAACTAATAATTCCTTTAAAAATCAAGTTCAAAACTTCACGAACGGGTTTATTGGAAACCGTAATATCACCACGATTATTAACGTCAAAAATAGCTGAATTATAGGAAAAGGAGAAATTGCCTTGTTTAGCAATGCTTTCTAACACAACCGAAATTTTTTCGTTATTTAATCGTAAAGTAATTGGGCGTTCGAGCAGTGGGGTTTGGGCAACTAAACGGAGGGGCATGAAAAGCACAATAAAATAAAGTACGTATTTTAAAGTGTGGAATTTCATGCGAAATGGTTGAAATTTATAAATTTTATAGCGTTTTAAAGAAGTACTTTTGGCGAAATACTTCCTTAATTATTGTCAAAGTTAATCACACCCTTGTCCACTCAAAACAATCGTATCTACTTGATTATCAACCTTTAAATTAAAAGTTTCAGCAATAACATCAATAATATTTTCTAACTTTTCGTTTTCGAAAGTAGCCGTTAATTTGCAGTTTTTGATATTATCTTGACCGAATTTTATGGTCTTGCCAAACCGTTGCGATAAAGTTTGCGCAACTTCGTCCAATGACATTTTATTGAAAACGAAAGAATTTAGTTTTTCTTTTACAAAGGCTTCAACTTCTGCAACTTCCGATTTAATGATGGTATTAGCATTTGCTAAAATCTCTCCTTTTTGTCCTTTCGTTAAGATAACTTGATTGTTTTTTTTCGAGAATTGCACCCGCCCTATTTTTACAAGCACTTGAACCTGAGCATCATACGCTCGAACATTGAAAGACGTACCCAATACTCGTACATCGGTGCCTTGCGTGTGGATGATGAAAGGATGAGCAGCATCGTGGTGAACATCAAAGAATCCTTCACCCGTTAAATTTATCTCACGGGTATCGCCCTCGAATGATTTTGGGTAGGTTATTTTTGAATTTTTGCTCAATAAAATATTTGTTCCATCGGGAAGTATTTTTTCAATGGATTGACTCCCCGAATTGAAAGTTAAAACGTCATTTTGAGGTGTAGTGAATTTCTTGGCAGCCACAAACCAAAGCCCAAATAAAACCACTAAAACTGCGG
Source organism: Arcicella sp. (assembly GCF_964672035.1). Classification (NCBI taxonomy): domain Bacteria; kingdom Pseudomonadati; phylum Bacteroidota; class Cytophagia; order Cytophagales; family Flectobacillaceae; genus Arcicella; species Arcicella sp. Next base: position 13,739 of record NZ_CBABQS010000061.1, on the reverse strand, counting down.
CAATTTTCAAGAAATTACTCATCCAATTCAGCTTTACGATTGGCTTAATTTCTTGATTATCAGTAGATTCTATTCCTGTTTTCTTCGCAATATTTAATTTTGTCCAAGCGGCATCAACATCGACTTTCTGTTGATTTTTTGCGCCATCCCAAATAATTTTTGAATGGTCAAAAGTCTTTTGGTTATCCTCAGACGCAATAATCCACTCACTAATCGTATCCGATTCGTGAGTGTCCGTCTCATCAGCAAGGAATTTTGCCAATAAGTCGTCTATAGTTTGGTCTTGATTCATTATTTTTTGAGATATTATCCAACATTGGAAACCTTACAAATCTCTGTTTTAGTAGCAATTTTCGTCTGACGAAAACCTAATTAAATTATCATTTTACAGTCTGAATACAGTCTAACCTATTTTTTACTTTACAATAAATTCAACATAAACAGAAACACAATTGGCAGATAATCAGACAGTTCAGTTCTCATAATTCTTAATGCTTTGCCAATTTGGTTTTCAATCGTTTTGATAGAAAGTCCTAATTTATCGGCAATTTCTTGGTATTTTAATTCTTCAAAACGGCTCATTTTAAAGATCAATCGGCATTGTTCTGGCAGTTTATCAAGGGCTTCTGAAATGCGGCTTTCTAACTCATTTTTATCCATAATATCAGTGGCCGAATCGAAAGTCTCTTCCAAATAATCTCCCATATATTGTCGATAGGTTTCTTGAATTTTGAGGTGTTTCAAGCGATTCAAACAGGTATTATGGACGGCACGATACAGATAAGATTTCAAGGAAACACTAATTTCAATGCCTACTCGTTGTTCCCAAAGTTTCAGAAAAATGGATTGTACCACCTCCTCGGCATCGTCCATATCTTTCAAAATTCCGCACGCATAATTACACAAGGCTTGATAATATTTTCTGAAAACTGTTTCATAAATACGTTCATTACCTTGTCGGATTGCCAATAAAATATCTGAATCTGGAATTTGTATCATTTAAAGAGGTGAAGCTGGTTAGCAACTCCGCAAAAATACAATTCCTATCGGATATTTCATCTTTAAGACAATCAATTTTCATTTTACCCCTATTTTTTCAATTATCAATTGATAATTAATAATTAGCATTTTTTCTTTTTCACAAACGAAAAAATGTCGCAGAGACAATTTTCTACGACATTTTTTCTATACTTTAACCAAACTATTTCATCTTCAAGGCCATTGTTACAATATTGGCTACCATGCCCGTTGTGCGAGTGTAATGTCCGTAACGCAATTCAACACTACTTAAATGTTTCATACCCAAAACGCCATTGACTGGAGCAAATCGAAATCCTGTACCGTAGAAATTGGTATTCATGCCCGAAATATCATAATCGCTTGAATAATAATCACTTGTGGGTGAATTCTCTTTGTAAGCATGAAAATAATCTACGGCTGTTTGTTTGTTAAAACGATAATACGGACTAATGGAAATGAAAGGTGTAATTTTATAAGTACCTTCCACATTGATCGTGTGCGCTTTCATGCCCCAATCGTCCATATAATATCTATAAAATGTTCTCAAAATCAGGTTGTCGCCAAAAAAGTAATTCGCTCTTATACCGACGGGCAATTTCAAACGCTTTCCTGGTAATTTTTCGATGCCTTCGGTATTATCCGAAAAATAAATGCGATGAAAAGAAGTGCTTAAAAAACCTTCTTGATACGATGGTTCCACAATGGCCATCAACTGCAAACGCTCATTCACGACCTGCGAAAGTGAAAAAGCGGCAGTATAAGAGTTTCGAGGCTTTGTATCTGATGCTCCTCTCCCACTGCCCGTAGTGACTGTGCGAAATTCGGTGGGTAGAATTATCGTTGCTCTATCTATAAAAGCACTGGCTTTGACGCTAAATTCACGATTATTATCTTTCGATGCTTTTGCCCAACTTGTGGTAAATCCGTTGGAAATATAATCATATTCATGCGAAAAGGAATAAGTTAAACCTTTCGTAACACGAGAATTATTATCTTTTACACTCCAAGAAAGCGATGGATAAAAGTGAATATCGCTGGCCGATGCTCCTGAAATCGTTCTTGGGTCAATATTATCCGAAGATGCCGAAGTATAATAGTCAATGTTTAAGTCAATATTAAAAGTATGCAAACGATTTTTGACATCGTATTTTGATAATTTTAGGTCGAAAGAATTGGCGTAATCACTTAATTTTTCCGTTCCGATACCACCCGTCACCGCCGACCTATCGCCCTCTTGATGGTAATAACTCGTAACAAAATTAATTTCATCGACTTTTAATTTGCGTTTTTCATAGTCAGTATTTTCTTCAACATTACTTTGTGCGGTAGTTCTGAAGAGCATACTTACTAATAAACCAGCGGTTATGATTATTTTTTTCATTCTTGCAACCACATAGAAAACATAGGATACATAGTCTTTCTACGTGAAATTTTAAATTTGATAAATTTTCAATGTTCAATTTAAAATATTCAAATATTTTAAATTTCACTTTTTACTTGAAAATTAGTTGTTGAACATTGAGTATTGAAAATTAAACTTCTGTATACTAATTACAGCCACAGCCTCCACTTCCTTTTCCGCCGTTTGCTCCCGTTGCCCCTTCACGATAAAGGTAAAAACTGGTTTCAAATTTTTCGGCTTTGCGGGAGGACAATTCCATCTCAGAATCGTTGATTCGGCTTTTTTGGTATTCTTTGACGCTCACACACGAGGATAAAGCGAATACGCATAAAGCGAAAATTAGGGTGTTTTTAAAGAGTTTCATTTTATTCGAGTTGCCGTATTTATTTAATATTTATATTTTTACTGGTAAACATTTTGTCGTTATCATCAATAATCACGCAGGCAATGCCTTTGATTTGATTGATTAAATCTAAGCCAACTTTCACGCCCATCACCGTTACGGGTGTTGCGAGCGAGTCAGCGAGTTCGGCATTTGGGGCAATGATGGTTACACTTTTAATACCAGTTACGGGCAAGCCAGTTTTTGGATTAATCGTATGGGAATATCGTTTGCCTTTTATCATCACAAATTTTTCGTAATCTCCCGAAGTTGCCACGGCCATATTACTAATATTGATGCTCGAAAAGGTTTTGTTTTTGTAATTTGGGTCGGCAATTCCGATGGTCCATTGCTTGCCATTGGGTTGATTTCCCCAAGTTGTCAAATCGCCCGAAGCATTTACTACGCCACTTTTCACCCCTTCCCGAATCATTAATTGCTTTGCCATTTCGGCGGCATAACCTTTGCCAATTCCGCCAAAACCAATTCTCATTCCTTGGTCTTTCAAGAAAACCGAACAATCATTTTGATTTAAAATAACCTTTTTATAATCAATGAGTTTTACCATTTCTTTGGCAGTTTCAGCGTCTGGCAAAGTGGTCATTTTCACATCAAAATTCCACAGAGATTTATCAATCGAACCATAAGTAATATCAAAAGCTCCTTGCGTAAGATTGGAAATTTTGAGCGAGCGTTGGATTAATTCATAAACTTCCTTATCCACTTGTACGGGCTGAATTCCAGCTTGAGCATTGATTTGGTTGGTCTGGCTTTCGGGTTTGAAAGTAGTGAGTAATTGTTCTATCCTAACGATTTCTGAAATGGCAGATGTTATTCTTTCATTTGCCCAATTTTCATCTTCACTCACTACGCTTATTTCAAAGCGATTACCCATTAGTTTTTGGACTTTTGAAAAAATTTGAGCGCTATGAGTTATGGGCGGGTGGCGTTCCACTTGTGAATTCTGAATTTCCACTATTTTAGATGAGTCACCTTTTCAATATCCTTTTCCATCGTGCCAATTGTCATGGCAGAAGTATAACCATCCCACGATTTTACCACATTACCTTCACCATCAATCAACACGGTGAAAGGGAATTTACCTTCTTTGTTATATTTTTCGGCAAGATTTTCGTTATTTTTTTTCAATTCTGGCGAAAGACGATTTTTCTTGCTTCTTGGAAAATCTGCTCTTACTAATACCAATTTTGAATCGGCAAATTTTAAAAAATCTTCCGAATCCAACACTTCTTTTTTGAGTTTCATACACGGCCCGCACCAATCCGAACCAGAGAAATTTAAGAGAATATATTTGTTCTTGGCACTGGCTTCGGTGATGGCTTTAGTGAAATCAGTCGTCCATTCAATAGTAGTATTGAATGAAAAAATAGTTAAAAATATGATACTTAATAATTTCATTTTATTGTTCAGAGCCTCAAGTTTAAAAACTTCCGACCTCTATTTTATTGGTTAATATTTCTGTAAAAAAAACTCAAAGCTAACGGCTCAAAGCTGATTGCTATTCTAATAAACTACCAACGTTTTTCCATCGGTAGCCACTTTATAAGCAGTAATTCCACCCCTCGCTGTCGAATTCAAAGCTCCCCCATTGAGGTCAAATCTGGCACCATGAGCGGTACAATAAAATTCTCCTTGACTAAAAATCACTTGTCTTTTAGGCTCATGACTACATAAATTAGTTACCGCTGCATACGCTCCAGCACTCACTTGTGCCACCACAATATTGCTCTGAATGATATAAGCTCCCACGTTTTTTATCGCTGAAGTTGTCAAATCAATTTTTAAAATCGGATTGGTGATTGAACTAATATTGGAGGTGGGCGTGGCTGGTACTACGGGCGCAACGGGCGTAACGGTGCTGGCATCAATTCGGGTAACTGGCACATAAGTATCGTCTTGTTTTACGCAAGAAGTCAAAGCGGCCATGAGTGCTGCACCCGTGAAGCCCATTGATTTTAAAAATTCGTAACGAGTCATATTATTTGAGAGTTCGTGATTATTTTTTTTAATCTTTTAAATAAGAGTACATGAAAATAGCTTTTTGTATTGCCTTTTATCTTTTAATTCAATGCTCTGTCACCCGTTCAAGACTCGTCCAAACGATTTCTCCCATGGTTTTACAGGCTAAAAATTTATCTGATTTATAATAATGAGCCAATTCTGTTTTGAGTTGTTTGGTATTTTCTTCGGAAGAAATATCATCTTTTGCCATGATTGACATCAGTTCATAAATTCGTTGATTTTCAACTTTCAATCGCCCCGAAATTAGCGAGCGTTCTTCGGTGCGATACTGTTCAACGGATTCAGGAGTCATGTGTCGCATACCCATTTCAATCAAGGGATTATTTTGTTTGAAATATTGAGGTTGATAAACGGTTCGTTTGCCTTCGTAAGACTGTTGGTCAAAATCAATGGCTCTAATTCGGTAGTAATCCTCCTCAAAATCGGGGGTAATATCTACGACAAAATTGGAAGAGTGCATATCGCCCAAAAGCAAGACAAAACAGCGCTCATTGAATTTAATGAACTCTTTTGCCAAACGAATTTGATTTATTTTTGGATTAGTAAGGTAGGATTTAAAGAATTGGTCTCCCGGAATTCCCGCAATGTGTTCTTCGACTAAGGTATTTTCAAATGTCAAATAACTGATTCGATTCGGCGACAATAAATGTTCCAATTCCATGCCATAAACTCTGGAACAATCGGCTCTTTTTAGGTAAAAATAATCAAAATTATCATTCACCCGATTCACGATACGGATACGAAAAGGTTGGGTATTTCCGTAGGTACACAAGTCCACACGGTCGATGGTTAGATGTTTGATAACTGCCTGATTTCCATCGGTTTTTAGGTCGGCGTAAATCTTTTTTAGTCCATCGTAAATATGATCAATTTCGCTGTACGGAAAGAAAACCGTTATCCAAAGCGTATCACTTCCAGCACGGTCGTAAAGTGAAATAGAACTTTCAAACCTCAACAAATCAGCGTATTGAATGGGCATAACCGCCTCACGTCCGTATTTTTTGAGGTATTTACGGAGCTGAAGATTGATTTTAAAGGGTATTTTTTTCTTAGAAATTAAAGCCATAAAATATTTTAGAAATTGAATATTATGCTTAAAAAAACAAATGTAGGGTAAATAAGAACACAGTTTTGACTTTATTTCTTTAAATTGTTCCTTCAAGCCTTTCAAAGCAAATCACTCACATTAATCACATGAATATCAAGCATTTTCGAATTTATTTTTTTATTTTTTCACTCCTTACGCTGACAAGTTGCATCGACCCTTACGACGTTAATTTTGGTCAGAAAAATAATGTATTGGTGGTGGAGGGTTTTTTAACGGATGATTATTTGAATCCTGACACCATTAAAATTCAATACTCCGTCTATACGGAAGGAAATATATCTATCAGTACCATCGCTTCGGTAAAAGCATCCATTTGGGCGGCAACTTCTGGAAAAGAAACCAGTCTCATCGAACAAAAAACGGGTGGATTTCTCCCTCCCAGTGATTTTAGAATTAATCCTTCCGAAAAATACACTCTTCGTTTTTCGTTAGCCGATGGACAAAAATTTGAATCTTCTGCCGAACAAATATACACGACTCCGCCAATTTTGAAGGTTTATGATAAGTTTAATCCGCAAAGTAGATTATCCGATGATGGCAAAAAATATTTTGCTGGTAACGAAGTTTTCGTGGATTTTAAGGATACACCCAACCAAAAAAATTATTATTTATGGCGTTATACCCATTACGAAAGAATTGTGCATTGTACGACTTGCTATAACTCTGCTTACGATTTAAAAACGCTTGGGTGTACCATAAAACTGGCTACATACAACCGCACGCCCTATTATGACTACCAATGTGCGGGCGAATGTTATGCCATTATTAAAGGAAAACTCGTCAACGTAATGTCGGATGTGGTATCGGACGGAGATTTGGTCACGGGGCGATTAATCGCAAAAATTCCTTTTCATTATATGTACGGGTGTCTCGTAGAAGTTCAGCAAATGAGCATTTCGCCCCAAAATTATACGTATTATAAAAACCTTGAATCACAATTACAATCAACGGGCGGCCTTGCCGATACGCCCGCTGCCGCAATTGTTGGAAACATCAATAATTTGACAAATTCAGCCAATAAAGTGGTGGGATATTTTGGGGTAGTTTCTATTCAAAAAAATCGGTACTGGGTGGACAGAAAAGATGACACCGGCGAATATGATTATATTTTAAGTCACCCGCCAGTTGAAGAACCCGCTGACCCCAGAGACCTTTCTCGTCCACCTATCATCAAGTGTATCAATAGCGCCACTCGAACCCCCTTCAAACCTGCTGATTGGCGGTAATCAGCAAACAATAAGAAGTAAATAACAGGTAAAATGCTGCTTAAAGTTGCCAATTATTTTACTGAAATAATTACCTATAATTAAGTCAAATATCCAGAATTCATGAACATAAAAATACTGATTCCATTTTTAATATTCTTTTTAATCCGATTAAGTGGCTTCTCGCAACAATCTCATGCCGTGATTATTACGGTAAAAGATTCAAGTGATAATACCCCTTTGAAAGACGTTGTGATAAAAATTGATGCCCAAAGAGCCAATCTTTCTTCCAATGATGAAGGCGTACATACTTTTTTCATGCCTCCAGGCGAATACGGACTCACCATTAGTCATTTTGGGTACCGAACTTATCGACGGAAATTAGTCATGAAAGATGTTGAACTACATCTGACCGTCAGTTTGATAAATGTGGCGAAAGAATTGGATGAAGTTACGGTGAATAGTCAAGCCATAAATGGCAACGTTGCCCGACCACTTTTAGGCGTTTCTGCCCTAAGCATCAAGGCCATTAAAAAAATTCCCGCCATGATGGGAGAAACGGATGTTCTGAGAGGTTTGCAAATGCTTCCCGGCGTTACATCGGTGGGCGAAGCCGCCAATGGGGTGAACATCAGAGGCGGAACAACTGACCAAAATCTTATCCTTTTGGACGATACGCCCATTTTTAATCCAACTCACCTTTTCGGTTTGTTCTCCATTTTTCCGCCCGATGCTGTTTCGGGTTTAGAATTGTACAAAGGCGGAATTCCCGCAAAATTTGGCGGTCGTGCTTCCTCTGTGATTGATATTAATTTGTTAAATCCGTCTTTGGATAAATTCAAAATGACGGGAGGAATCAGTTTAGTTTCTAATCGTTTAACCATCGAACAACCCATTATTAAAGAAAAATTGGCGATAATGGTTTCGGGAAGAGCGTCTTTCAATGATTTCTTTTTCAAATTAGGACCGCCAAAATTGCAGAATATCAAGGCTAATTTTTATGATTTAGCCACCAAATTATTCTACAAAATGAATGCAAGAAACACATTTACTTTTTCAGGATATTTGAGCAAAGATTTCTTCCAAACTGATTTATTAGGCACAATCGGCAACGTCAATGCCACTTCCACGCAGTATGATTATCAAACCGAAAATGCGGCTTTGAAATGGTTTCATGCCTTTAATTCAAAACTAAACTTGCAAACGAGTGCCATTTATACCAATTATCAACCCAAAACTTTATTGCCCGAATTGAACAGTAACAATAAAGTTTCTTTGGAATCTGGCATTGTGTATAATCAGTTGAAATCGAGTTTGAATTATGCACTCAACGAAAAACATAGCATAGAAGGCGGAATCAGTACAATTTTATACCGAATCAATCCGGGAATCTTGAATCCTGGAAGTTCGCCAAGTGTAAATTACAGGTCGGTTCCCGAAGAAAGAAGTACCGAATCAGGGATTTATTTGGAAGATGAAATTACGGTAAATAAGAAATTGAGCATTTCAGTTGGCTTGAGATATTCGTTTTACAATGCTTTGGGCGGTACGGTCAGAAATTACAATCCATTATTCTCAAAATCTGATTTTAGTGTGATTGATTCAACCGTTTATAAATCAAACGAAGTATCTGCTTCTTACGGTGGTTTTGAGCCACGAATTGCCTTGAAATATTCCCTCTCTGAATTGAGTTCTATCAAGTTTGGGTACAATTTAATGCGTCAATATTTACAAGTGGTTTCCAACACCACTACTCCGCTACCAACTTCCCGTTGGGCAACCAGTAATGCTTACATAAAACCCCAAATTAGTGAATTATTTTCGGGTGGAATTTTCAAGAATTCACGAAATAACATCTACGAATTTTCGATGGAAGGTTATTATAGAACGACCGAAAACAGCTTAGATTTCAAACCAGGGGCAGATTTTTTATTTCAACCATACATCGAAACGCAAACTTTGCAAGGAAAAGGCAAAGCTTATGGCTTAGAATTGATGGTGAGTAAAAAGAAAGGCGAAGTAACGGGTTGGATAAATTATACGTATTCACGAGCCTTGAACCAAATCAAACAGAGTGATCGATTTGATGAGCAAATCAACGGAGGAAATTGGTATGCGACCAATTATGACCGCCCGCATAGTTTCAATGCCACTGTGAGTATTTCGGAAGGCAGTCACCACGAGTTTGGTTTCACATTCGTCTATAATACTGGCCGACCATTCACCGTGCCAGAGGGTTTCGTGCAATATAACAACGTAAAATATCCGTATTATTTAGAAAGAAATAACGACCGAATTAAGGATTATCATCGTTTGGATTTTTCGTGGACAATACGCAATCCAAGTATGCAAAAAAAGCGTTGGGAAGGCTCTTGGACGTTTGCCGTCTATAATTTATACGGAAGAAACAATGCTTATTCGGTTTATTTAAGATCAGAAGGTGGATTGAAAGCCTACCAATTAACCATTTTTGGTTCGCCAATTCCTTCGTTGACTTATAATTTTAAATTCATGTAAATAACATCTTGGTGAACCCATAATATGAAAACGATCATTCCATTTTTAGCAACCGTTATCCTATTTTTTAACTGTGCAAAATCTGATAATCCTGTCGCAATAACGCCTATAACTACCCCCGTAATTCCACCCATTATTGGCAATAACGACATGGATTTTTGGCTTACCAAAGGTGATCAAAGTGCTTTATTACAAAAACAATCCGCCGTTTTAACATTTGGAACAACGAGTAATTCTTTTACAAATATTGAAGTAGATTCGACTCGTCAATACCAAACGATTGATGGATTTGGTTATACCCTAACGGGCGGAAGTGCCTACGTAATCAATCAAATGGGTGCAAATACAAAAGCCGATTTATTACAAGAATTATTCGGGAATGGCGATAAATCTATTGCCATTAATTACCTCAGAATCAGCATTGGCGCTTCTGATTTGAACGAAAATACTTTTACCTACGATGATATTCAATCGGGGCAAACGGATTTAGATTTAGTTAATTTTAGTTTAAATCCTGATAAAAAAGACTTGATTCCCTTGTTGAAAGAGATACTTTTGATTAACCCAAAAATTAAAATTATTGCCACGCCTTGGTCGCCGCCTGTTTGGATGAAAGATAATAATTCGTTTGTCGGTGGCAGTTTAAAACCCATTTATTATGAGGTTTACGCCCAATATTTTGTAAAATATATTCAACAGATGAAGACAGAGGGAATTACGATTGAAGCCATTACGCCCCAAAATGAACCGCTAAATCCTAAGAATAATCCAAGTCTTTTGATGACTGCGATTCAACAAACAGAATTTATCAAAACCAATTTGGGTCCTGCTTTCAAAACGGCAAATATTACTACTAAAATCATTGCCTACGACCATAATTGTGATGTCGCTGACTATCCACTTACCGTTTTAAGAGATGCCAAAGCCAATCCTTTTATCGACGGTTCGGCCTTTCATTTATACGCTGGAAGTATTGGGGCTTTATTGACGGTTCACAATGCTTTTCCAGATAAAAACGTCTATTTCACCGAACAATTTACCGACTCAAAAGGAGATTTTGGGGGAGATTTAAAATGGCATTTAAAGAACGTAATTATAGGCTCAATGCGTAATTGGAGCAAAAATGCCTTAGAATGGAACCTTGCCAATGACGATAATTTCAATCCTCATACCCCTGGCGGATGCACTACTTGTAAAGGAGCTTTGACCATTGGAACTGGGTCGGCGGTGACTCGCAATGTGGCCTATTATATCGTGGCTCATGCCTCAAAATTTGTGCCTGTTGGATCGGTTTGTATTGCCAGTAACAATGCAGGGGATTTACAGACAATAGCCTTCAAAACACCCACGGGCAAAAAGGTTTTGATTGTTGAAAACGATGGAAATACCGAAACATCTTTCAATATAAAATACCAAAATAAATGGGTTACCACGCAATTGCCAAGCGGCGGTGTTGGGAGTTATGTTTGGTAAATAATTTCATGAGAAATCGAAACTTTGTCCCGATTTCTCATGAAATATTAATGTAGCATAATCAGTCGGCAGTAATTAGTATGTAGTATTATGAACATTTCCGCAACTCGTACATAAGGAGAATATTATGTGCGTATTTTGTCTACTGCCTACTTAAACCTAATTATCTTCTTGTAAATCAAGTATTTGATTCTTCTGAATACCACTTCTTTTTAAACCAGAATGCCACTCTAACTAACAAAATTAAGGCTGGAACTTCTACCAAAGGTCCAATAACTCCTGCAAAGGCCTGTCCACTATTTATCCCAAATATTCCAATAGCTACGGCAATGGCTAACTCAAAATTATTGCCCGTTGCAGTGAAAGAAATTGCGGTATTTTTAGAATAATCAGCCCCCATTTTTTTGCCAATCACAAAACTTACCAAGAACATAATGATAAAATACAGCACCAACGGAACGGCAATTTTTAAGACATCAAAAGGAATTTGAACGATTAGTTTACCTTTCAAACTAAACATTATCACAATCGTAAAAAGTAAAGCAATTAAGGTAATGGGTGAAATTGTTGGAACGTATTTATTATTGAACCACTCAATGCCTTTCCACTTAATTAGAAAATAGCGACTGATAATTCCTGCAAAAAATGGAATGCCCAAATAAACCAAAACACTCTCAGCAATTTGTGAGATGGTAATATTTACTTCCATACTTTTTACCCCAAAATAAGGGGGTAAAACGGTAATGAAAAGGTAAGCATAAAAACTGTAAAAAAGGATTTGAAAAACGCTATTCAAAGCCACTAAACCAGCAGCATACTCTCGATTTCCTTCTGCCAATTCATTCCACACGATGACCATAGCAATACATCGGGCAATTCCGATTAAAATCAATCCAACCATGTATTCGGGTTGATTATGAAAGAAAAGAACGGCTAAAAGAAACATCAGTATGGGTCCAATTATCCAATTTAATAAGAGTGATACGGTAAGAATTTTTGTATTTTTGAAGACTTCACCCATATTCTCAAAACGCACTTTTGCTAAGGGTGGATACATCATCAGAATCAAACCAACTGCTAATGGAATATTGGTCGTTCCACTCGAAAATGAGTTGATAAATTGGGAAGATTCTGGAAGAAAATAGCCAATGCCTACGCCAATAAACATGGCTAAAAATATCCAAAGAGTTAGATATTGGTCTAAAAAACTCAACTTTTTTCGTTGAGTTGGGTTACAATTAATGGCACTCATAAATTATTGGTTTATTACTTTAAAAATTAGTACGCTTTTCTTAATCTATCGGCAAGTTCATCGGGCAATGGACTATTTTCAAGGGCTTTTGCGGAGAATTCCACATCGTAGTCAAAGCGAATAAATTGCACTTGAATGCTATTTTTGTTAAGCTTTCCACTGTTTTTATGAATATGTAATAATACGTATCCACCTTGTGGGTTGCCGTCTTTGGGCTTGCCAACCGACCCAGTGTTAATTGCATGAAAATAACGGGTCGATTTACCTGTGGTTTCACATAAAATACGGTGGTAGGGTTTATGGGAATGACCGAAACATAAAATATCAACCCCAGCTTCCTTAAATATTTTAATAAAATCTGATTCATCTTTATCTTCCAAAAGATATTCATCATTTCTACTTGGACTTCCGTGTACCAAAAGCATTTTTAATTTATCTTCGTTCAATTCAAAATCTACTTGGATATGGGCAGGTAAAGTTGCCAAATAAGTTTTTTCATTTTCTCCAATAATGTCGTAAGCGTAATTTTTACCCGTTTCGGATAATAGTTGCTCGGTGAGTTTTTTCACTTTGGCATCGTGATTTCCTGCGATAGTGGCAATACGTCTTTTTCTAATTTCATGGATCACTTCATTAGGATAAATATGGTAACCAACTAAGTCGCCCAAACAGTAAATAGCATCGGGATTATTCGTCTCTACATCCACAAAAAAGGCTTCTAAAGCGGGTAGATTTGCGTGAATATCACTAAATAAGGCAATTTTCATACTAATAAAGTCTAAAATTTAAAGCTAACAACATTGTATTTTTTTCTTTTCTAACGACCATAAAATAGTATCAAAATACTGCTTTAAGGTTTCAATCGCTTTTTCGTTAATACAATAGCAAATGGCGGTACCTTCAATTGTCCCCTTTATAATTCCTGCGTTTTTTAATTCCTTCAAATGTTGAGAAACGGTGGGTTGTGCCAAGGGTAATTCATTGACAATATCTCCACAAATACAGGTATCTACCTTCAGTAAATAATCAATAATAGCAATTCTTGCAGGATGTCCAAGTGCTTTACTAATGTTTGCCAACTCATTGTGTTGAGTAGTAAAATGTTGTGTTTTCGTTAAACCCATTGAATTACATTTATATATTGCAATATTACGATAAATATTTACTAATATCAATAATTAAAATAGTTTTAGTAACGAGTAAATAATAAGTTGGTCAATCTCTACCTTTTATTAGGTAGTTCCATTTAGGTCTTTTATCATCGAAAGTAACATAATTTTTGATATTATCTTTAAATTTCTGACTGACCTCTCTTTTGTTTAAATATTGCTTTTGGT